>JAPSGP010000402.1 GCA_031177445.1 Acidimicrobiia bacterium | reverse complement strand
GTCACGGCGATTTCCATCCGGGAAACGTCCTGCTGGGACGAAACGGGCCGGTGGTCATCGACTGGGTCAACACCATGCGGGGCGATCCCGCGGCGGACGTCGCCCGGACGCGACTGATGCTCCAGGTCGCCTCGTTGCCGCCGGGCAGCCCCGCACTCCTCCGCACCTTCGATCGGTTGGGCCGCGCCGCGTTCCGGCAGCAGTGGTGGCGCGCCTACCGGCGCCGGCATCCGCTCGACCCGGGTCTCGTGGATCGGTGGCAAGTCGTGCGGGCGGCCGACCGTCTCGTCGAGGGAATCGCTGAAGAGGTCTCCGCACTGCTCGAGCTGATCGACCGCGACGCCTCGGCGACCTCGTAGGCCGCTACTCGAGCGCCGCGGCCACCGCAGCCCACACGTCGCGGTGGCGGGCGACATTGCTCTCGCGTTCGGTCGTCACGACGAGGACCCGCACACCTCCGTCGTCCGCCGCCGCCCGCACCGAGCTTGCGACGTCCGACCCTTTCTCGATCCGCTCGACCGGAATTCCATGCACCTCGGTCAGTCGCGCGAGATCGATGCCGTGGGGCGTGCCGAACAGCAGCTCGAAGTGCTCGCTCAGCTCTGCCTGTGGAAGGAACGAGAAGATGCCACCGCCGTCGTTGTCGACGACGACGAACGTCGCGTCCACACCGCGATTCGCCGCGCCGAGAAGCCCATTGGCGTCGTGCAGGTAGCAGAGGTCGCCGAGCAGTGCCGTCGTCGGCGTGTCATGAACGGCCGCGATGCCCAACACGGTCGAGACGAACCCGTCGATCCCGTTGACCCCTCGGTTGGCGAAGAAGCGCACGCCCGACCGTGGACGGGCAAAGCTCTCGACATCGCGGACGGGCATGCTCGATCCCACGACGAGCGCGCCACCCGCCGGCACCGCCTCGACCACGTCGCGAGCGACGCGCCCTTCGAACGGCTCCGACCACCCGTCGAGCAGATCGTCGATCGTGGATCTGGCACGGCGTTCGACGGCGCGCCAGCGATCGACCCAATCCGAGTCGGTACTCGAGTGGTCGCCGAGCGCGCGATGGAGCGCGACGAGCAGTGGCTCGACGTCGGCGGCCACGCGATCGCACACCGCGTGCCGAGGGTCGAGCCAGGCGCCATCCGGGTCGATCAGTACCTGCGGGACGTCGGGACCGAGCCACGCGGCGAGCAGCTTGCTCGTCGGTGCCGCGCCGAGACGGAGCACCAGGTCCGGCCGGAGCGCATCGGCAACCGAGGGCACCCGCAGCAGCGCCTCGTACGTCGAGACCGCACACGGCCCGTCGCGCAGGCCCGAGATCGGGTCGGCGAGCACGGGCCAGCCCGCCGCGGCCGCCATCGGCGCCACCACGTCCGCGGGGACGTCGCTCCCCCACCCGGCGACGATCAGACCGCGCGGATGGTCACGGACCAGCCGCTCGAGGCGACCGATCGTCGCCGTGTCGGCGGTCCGTACCGCCGCACGGGTCTCGGTCCACGGGCGCCCGTCCGGTCGACCCGGGGCCTCGACGAGGGCCGCACCGGTCGGGACCAGCGGCTCACGGAATGCCAGGTTGAGCTGCACGGGACCCGAGGGAGGCCCGACCGCCTCCGCCACCGCGCGCGCGGCCATCGCGCGCCAGTGCCCGGCGGCCCCCGCGCGATCCTCGGGCGCACCCGGTTCCGCGAACCACCGGACGGCGCCACCGTAGAGCCGCGTCTGATCGATCGTCTGGCCGGCGCCGGTGTCGCGCAGCTCGGGTGGTCGATCGGCGGTGCACACGAGGAGCGGCACCCGAGCATGGTGCGCCTCCAGTACCGCGGGATGGAGGTTGGCGGTCGCGGTGCCCGAGGTGCACAGGACGACGGCCGGGCGTCCGGATGCCTTGGCGGCTCCGAGTGCGAAGAAAGCGGTGGAGCGCTCGTCGAGGAACACGTGCACCCGGAAGCGCGTGTCGTGCGCCAGCGCCAGCGCGAGCGGGGCGGAGCGCGAACCCGGCGCGATGCAGGCGTCGGTGACGCCGGCGCGACCCCACTCGTCGACGAGCGCCCGCGCGAACGCGGTCGTCGCGTCACGCTCGCTCACCGGACGACCTCGCGCGTCGTGTTCGAGGCCATAAGCACGGCGCCACGTGTCAGATTTCGGCGTCGTGAATGCGTGTCGAGTGACTCCAGACGGGAAAGGATGAGCTCGTGCGAATGGTGTTGGTGCCGGGATTCACGCAAGCGGCGAGCTCGTGGGACCCGGTGTGCAAGCAGCTCCCCGACGACCTCGACGCCAATGCGGTCGACGTCCCGACCGGGCTCGACTTCGTCGCCACCGCGGCTGCGCTCGCCGATGCCGGCGGGCGGGCGATCTACGTGGGCTACTCCATGGGCGGGCGGCTGTGCCTGCGCATCGCGGTCGATCACCCCGAGCTCGTGCGCGCGCTGGTGGTCATCAGCTCGTCGCCGGGCATCGTCGATCCGGCCGAGCGTTCGGCACGGCGAGCCGCCGACGAGCGGCTCGCCGTCGAGATCGAACGGGACGGGGTCGACCCGTTCCTCGAGCGCTGGCTGGCCCAACCGCTGTTCGCGTCCCTCCGGCGCGACGCGGCCGACATCGACGCCCGTCGGCAGGCGCACTCGATCGAGAGCCTCACCCATGCGCTGCGTGCCCTCGGCCAAGGATCCCAGGAGCCGCTGTGGGATCGGCTGGACGAGCTCACGATGCCCTTCGTCCCGGTGGCCGGGCGGCTCGACGAGAAGTACGTCGCGATCGCGGCTCGCATGGCGGAAGAAAGCCGCTCGCATCCCGTGCTCGTCGCGGGCGCGGGGCACGCGGTGCATCTCGAGGAGCCGGAGGTCGTCGCACGGGTGCTGCAGGGCGTGCATCACGAGCTCGCGTCGTAGTAGGCGAGCAGCGCCCGATCTGGCGTGACCGTCCGCACCGGCAGGCGTCCATGCTCGGGAACCAGCGGGTCAAGCACGACGTCGCCGCCCGCCATGCGGGCCGAGAGCCCGCACGCGTACGGAAGTTCGGGGAGGGCCGCGGCCAGCGCCACCCCTGCCGCGATCCCGATGGAGGTCTCCCGCATCGACGTCACCAGCGCGGGCACGGCGGCGGCCTCGGCGACGCGCAACGCCGCCGCCACGCCGCCCAGCGGCTGCACCTTCAGCACGATCGCGTCAGCCGCGTCGAGGCTCGCCAGCGCGCGCGCATCGTCGATCG
>JAPSGP010000129.1 GCA_031177445.1 Acidimicrobiia bacterium | reverse complement strand
TCGCCTACGTCGGCACTAAGGCGATGTTTTCGGAGCCGAAGACGGACTCGAGCCGTCGATTGGTTTCGCTCGCCCCGGTCACAGTCGACGTGCTACGTGCGCATCGCGCCCGCCAAGCGGAGGAACAGCTATCGATCGGACCCGGCTACTCGACGCTCGATCTCGTATTCGCCCGTGTTGACGGGTCGCCGCTGAACCCTGCGACCGTGAGTCGAGCGTTCGATGAGCTCGTGAAGGAGGCCAAGCTCCCCCGGATCACACTGCACGGGCTTCGCCACACTTGGGCAACGCTGGCGCTGCTCGACGGGATCCCGTCGAAGGTCGTCGCCGAGGTGCTCGGCCACTCGTCAACGCGGGTCACCGAGGACCTGTACCAGCACGTGACGCCCGGTATGAAGGCCGACGCCACAGCACGGGGCGCCGCTCTTATCGGTCCTCACTGACCTAGTCGCTCAGTCGTCGTATCCGCAGGTTGGGCAGGGGCGCTGGCCGCAGGTGCAGCCACATGCGGGGCAAGGCTTCCTCATCACTCTCACCTCCTCGTCGTGAAGTCCTGGCGGCACCACCAGTCGTCGGCACCGGGGCCGAGGTTGTCGTCAACCGGGTGCGCGTCGAGGACGGCGTGAAGCTCGTCCCGCAAGGTGACGAGCTCATCGATCTCGGACGTGATCTCGGCCAGGCGGCGCCGAAGAAGAGTGTCCATGTCGCCGCACGGACACTGGCCGCGATCCATGACCTCGAGCAGCTCCGCGACGTCGTCGAGTCGCAACCCGAGTCGCTTGGCGCCCCTAATGAACCGGAGGCGGTCCACCGCCTCGGCGTGGTAGATCCGATACCCATTCGCGCTTCGGCCAGGCGCCGGTAGCAATCCGAGTCGTTCGTAGTAGCGGACAGTGTGCGGGGCGACGCCGGCCTTCTCGGCAACGGCGCACACGGTGAGCTCGCTCATCGCAGTCGACAGTAAGCGTGTGAGTCGACTTCAAGGTCAAGCCGTTTCGTCCCCGAGAGCGCTCGTTAGACGCTCGTTAGACGCGGGGCCGTGAGTAAGCGAGCCTGCTCCGATAATCGACGCGAAAGGTGGTGTCGGAGGGGGGACTTGAACCCCCACGCCCTTGCGGGCACTAGCCCCTCAAGCTAGCGCGTCTGCCGATTCCGCCACTCCGACGTGCGCCACGATGCGATCGCGGCGAGCGAACATCCTACCGGCGGGCGTCAGTCGAGCCGCAGGGCGAGCAGGACCGTGGTGAACGTGAACACGAGCGCGGTCACGATCGTGATGCGGTCGAGGTTGCGCTCCACCACGGTGGAACCTGCCATAGACCCGCCCATCTGGCCACCGAACATGTCGGACAGCCCGCCGCCGCGTCCCGCGTGCAGGAGCACGAACAGGATGAGCAGGCCGGCGGTGAGGACGTCGAGGAACAGCAGGACGATGTCGAGCACGTGCGAGGGTCCTTCTCCGGAGGGCTGACAACGCTAACACAGCCGCCGACCGGCTCACTTCCGGTACTGGACGACGCGGGCAAACTCGTCGGGATCGAGCGACGCCCCGCCCACGAGGCCGCCGTCGATCTCGGGCATCGCCATGAGCGCGGAGATGTTGCCCGCCTTCACGCTGCCGCCGTAGAGGATCCGGATGGCGTCGGCGGTCGCGGCGCCGTAGAGCTCCCGCACAGTCCGGCGAATGATCGCGATCGTGGCGTTGGCGTCCTCGGGGGTGGCGTTGCGCCCCGTCCCGATCGCCCAGATCGGCTCGTACGCGATCACCGCCTCGGCGGCATCGGCCGCCTTCACCCCAGCGAAGCCGCCGCGGGTTTGAGTGTCGACTCGGACATCGGTCTCCCCTGCCTCGCGCTCCTCGAGCGACTCCCCGACGCACATGATCGGCGTCATCGCGTGCTTCAGCACGGCTTTGACCTTCAGGTTCACCGTCTCGTCGGTCTCGCCGAAGTACTGCCTGCGTTCCGAGTGCCCGACGATCACATGCGACACGTTGAGCTTGGCCAGCATTGGGGGGCTCACTTCGCCCGTGTACGCGCCGTCGTCCTTCCAGTGGCAGTTCTGCGCGCCCAGCTTCATCGGGATGTTGTCGGCGTCGAGGACCGTCTGGATCGACCGCAACGCGGTGAACGCCGGGCACACGACGACGTCGCACTCGTCGTAGTCCTTCAGCTCGAGGCGGTACGAGAGCTTCTGCACCACCTGGATGGCCTCGAGGTGGTTGTGGTGCATCTTCCAGTTGCCCGCCATGATCGGATGCCGACTGCGCCGTGCCATCAACCCTTCTTTCCCTCGCGCAGCGCGGCCAACCCCGGAAGGTCACCGTGCTCGATGAACTCGAGTGACGCTCCGCCGCCGGTGCTGACGTGATCGACTCGATCGGCGAGTCCGAACTGCCGCACTGCGGCAGCGCTGTCACCACCGCCGACGACGGTGAACCCGGGACACGCGGCCACCGCTTCGGCCACCCGGCGCGTCCCGGCCACGAACGGCGCGACCTCGAACACGCCCATCGGCCCGTTCCACAGCAGCAGCGCCGCGCCACCGATCTCGGACGCGAACGCGTGCGCGGTCTCCGGCCCGATGTCGAGCCCCTTCCATCCGTCCGGGATCGCGCTGGCCGCGACCACACGCGTCTCGGCGTCGTCCACGATGGCCTGCGCCACGACGACATCGGTGGGAACGCGCACGCAGCCGGTCTCGAGGAGACCCCGGCAGTCCTCGACCATGTCGGGCTCGACCAGCGAGTTGCCCACGTCGTACCCCTGCGCGAGGAGGAACGTGAACATCATCGCCCCGCCCACGAGGACGGAGTCGCACCGCTGCAGCAGCGCGTCGATGACGCCGAGCTTGTCGCTCACCTTCGCGCCGCCGAGCACCGCCACGAACGGCCGCTCGTGCGGTTCGAGCAGGCGCGACAGCGTCGTCACCTCCCGGAACAGCAGCCGCCCACCGGCGTTGGGCAGCACGCACGGCGGGCCGACGATCGACGCGTGCGAGCGATGCGACGCCCCGAACGCCTCGTTCACGTAGCAGTCGGCGAGCGCAGCGAGGTTGGTGGCGAACCCCGGGTCGTCGGCCGTCTCCCCCGGCTCGAAGCGAAGGTTCTCGAGCAGGAGCACTTGCCCGGGAGCGAGGCTCGCCGCGAACGGCTCCACTTTGGGCCCCACTACGGCCGGCGCCAGCGGCACCTCGGTGCCGAGAAGCTCGGACAGCCGGCCCGCGACCGGCGCCATCGAGTACTGCGGATCGGGCTTGCCCTTCGGCCGACCGAGGTGACCGGCGATCACCATCGACGCATGGTGCTCACGCAGCCAGCCCAGGGTGGGCAGCGCAGTCGTGATGCGCAGGTCGTCGGCGACCTTGCCGTCCTTCAGCGGCACGTTGAGGTCGATGCGGACCAGTACGCGCGTGCCGCGCGCCAGCGGCAGGTCCTCCAGGCGCGGCAGATCGAGGGGCACCATGCGAGCGAGGGCTACAGGGCGCTACTGGCCCAGGAAGGCGGCGATGTCGACGAGTCGGTTGGAGTATCCCCACTCGTTGTCGTACCACCCGAGCACCTTCACCATCCTCCCGTTGGCCAACGTGTCCTTGGCCGAGAAGATGCACGACGCCGGGTTCCCGACGATGTCGGCCGAGACCAGCGCCTCGTCGGTGTGCTGAAGCACGCCCTTGTACGACGCATCATTGGCGGCAGAAGCAAACGCGGCATTGACCTCGTCTGCCGACGCCTCGGCCTCCAAGACCACGGTCAGGTCGGTGATCGACCCGACCGGCACCGGCACTCGCATGGATGCCCCGCTGAGCCGGCCTTGGAGCTCGGGCAGGACGAGCCCGATGGCCTTGGCCGCGCCCGTGCTCGCTGGGATGATGGACAGCGCGGCCCCGCGCATGCGCCGAAGATCCGGCTTGCCGCTGCGGCTCGTCTGGGCGATGTCCTGGAGCGCCTGGTCGCTCGTGTAGGCGTGCACGGTGGTCATGAAGCCCTGCTCGATGCTGAACGCGTCGTTCAGCACCTTCGCCATCGGCGCAAGACAGTTCGTCGTGCACGAGGCGTTCGAGATGACCGTGTGCTTGGCGGCGTCGTAGACGCCGTCGTTCACGCCGATGCAGATGGTGGCGTCGGCGTCGCCGCTGGGCGCGGAGATGATGACCCGCTGCGCGCCGCCTTTCAGGTGTTCGGCGGCCTTCTCGCGGGCGGTGAATAGGCCGGTCGACTCGATGACGACCTCGATGCCGTTGTCGTCCCAGGGGATCTTGGACGGCTCCCGCTCCTCCAGCTTCTTGATCTCCTTGCCGTCGACCGAGAAGCCGGCCTCGCTCGCCTTGACCTCGTTCGGCAGCACCCCACCGACCGAGTCGTGCTTGAGGAGGAACGCCATCGTCTCGCTGTCACCGAAGGGGTCGTTGACGGCGACGAGCTCGACGCCGGCCTCGGGCCCGAGGTCCAGCAGGGCCCGGTGGAACGACCGGCCGATGCGGCCGTACCCGTTGATCCCCACTCGAACAGCCATGATCTCCCCTTCCGTCGCGGGCGGCACTACAGCAGACTGCGCAGCGCCATCGCCAGTTTGGTGGGGTCGTGCAGGAGCCCGTCGGGCCGGGCCACCTGCGCCCCGACCGGCTCGACGCCCCACTCGGCGATGACCGCTTCGTCCGCTGCGAGCCGTCCTTGTGCCTCGTAGAGAAAGGTATCGACCCGGGCGCCGTGCTCGAGCACCGCCCGCAGATGGTCGGTGGCATCGAGGCCCGCCGTCTCCGGCACCTCGGGTCGCAGATTCGCCACCTGGATGACCCGGCCCGGCGCCTGCAACACCGCTTCCCGCAACTCGTGCACGCACAACACCGCCAGGACGCTGGTGAACAGCGAGCCCGGTCCGAGGATCACCTGGTCGGCCTGTTCGATGGCCCGCCCCGCCTCCGGGGGCGCCGCCGCGTCGCCGGGTACGAGCTCGACCCGCCGGATCCGGCCCTTGCTCTTCATCACCGCGACCTGGCCCTCGACCGGTTCGCCTTCGACGTCGGCCTTCAAGACGACGACGTCGGTCGTCGCCGGGAGCACGCGGCCGACCGCATGTAGCAGGCGCCCAGCCTCGTCGAGAGCTGCCGTGAAGTCGCCCAGCGTCTCCGACAACCCGACGAGCACGAGGTTGCCGAGCGCGTGCCCGCCGAGCTCGCCCCCGCCGAAGCGATGCTCGAAGGCGCTTGTCCACACCGTGTCGTCGCCCGCTAGCGCCACAAGGCAACGGCGCAGGTCGCCGGGTGCGGGGACGCCGAAGTCGCGTCGCAACCGTCCCGACGAGCCACCGTCGTCGGCCACGTTGACGATCGCGGTGACCGAGCTCGCGTACTCGCGGGCGGCGGTGAGCGCATTGGCCAGGCCGTGGCCCCCGCCGAGCGCGACCACCGAGGGCCCGCCCGCCGGCGGGCTCGACGGCGCTGGATCAGTCACGGTCGATGTCCCGGTGGTGAATGGTCGCGAGGTAGCCCAACCGGTCGAGCACCGCTCCAAGCTCCTCGGCGATGACAACACTCCGGTGCCGCCCGCCGGTGCAGCCGAGCCCCACCGAGAGGTACGACTTGCCCTCCCGCACGTACGCGGGCAACAGCAGCTCGAACAGCTGCTCGAGCTGCTCGACGAACTGGCCCGTCTCCGGCTGCGTCAGGACGTACTCACGCACCGTCGGGTTGGTACCCGGTAGAGGCCGCAGGGAATCGATCCAGTGCGGGTTCGGCAGGAAGCGGCAGTCGAACACCAGATCGACGTCCAAGGGCAGGCCGTGCTTGTACCCGAACGACACGATGCTGATCTGGAGCCCCGAGGTCAGGCTGGGGAGCTCGCCGAACAGCTCCCGCAGGCGATCACGCAGCTCGTGCACGTTCAGCTCGGACGTTTCGACGACGACGTCGGCGTCGCCCTTGAGCTCCTCCAGCAGCTCGCGCTCGCGGGCGATGCCGTCGCTGACTCGATCGCTGCCCGCGAGCGGGTGGCGGCGACGGGTCGCCTCGAAGCGGCGTACGAGCACCTCGTCCGACGCGTCGAGGAAGAGCACCCGTATCTGCGCTCCGCTGTCGCGCAACTCCCCCAGCGCCTGCTCGAGATCGACGGTGAACTCTCCCGAGCGGGTGTCGACGACGAGGCCGAACCGTCCTGCGCCCTCCCGCCCTCGACCGAGCTCGGCGACCTTCGGGATCAGCGCCGGCGGCAGGTTGTCGATGACGAAGTACCCGAGATCCTCGAGCACGTCGGCCGCGGCCGACCGCCCCGCGCCCGACATGCCGGTGATGATCGTGACCTCGAGTTCAGCCCGATCGACCATCACGTCCCACCATCCCACAAAAGTCAGCGGTGCAGGTGCTCGTACAGCGAGTCCGCCACCCGGTCGGGGAGCCACGGAAGCGCGCGCAGGTCGTCGGGGCTCTGCTCCCGCAGCCGCTTGACCGAGCCGAACTGCTTCAGCAGCCGGGTGCGGCGGGCGGGCCCGAGGCCGGGGACCTCGTCGAGGACGGACCGCGTCATCTTCTTCCCCCGCAGCTGGCGGTGATACGTGATCGCGAAGCGGTGCGCCTCGTCCCGCACCTGCTGCAGCAGGTACAGCGCCTCGGAGTCCCGGGGAATCCGAACTGGCTCGGGCTGGTCCGGCAGGTGGACCTCTTCGAACCGCTTCGCCAGCGCGGCGACGCTGATGTCCTCGAGACCCAGCTCCTCGAGCACCCGCACCGCCACCCCGAGCTGGCCCTTGCCGCCGTCGACGAGCAGGAGGTTGGGTGGGTACGAGAACCGCTTGCCCTTGCGCGCGCCCTCCTCGCGCTCGACGAGATAGCGACGGAAGCGGCGGGTGAGCACCTCCTCCATCGCCGCAAAGTCGTCCTGCCCTTCCTGACTGCGGACCTTGAACCGGCGGTAGTCGGCGCGCTTGGCCAGCCCGTCTTCCATGACCACCATCGAGCCGACGATCTCGGTGCCCTGCAGGTTCGAGATGTCGAAGCACTCGACGCGCAGCGGCGCCTCCGGGAGGCCCAGCGCGTCTTGGAGCGCGGTCAAAGCCCGGGCGCGTGCGTTGTGATCGGAGGCACGGCGGAGCTTGTGACGGGCGAACGCGTCCTCGGCGTTGCGGGTCACGGTGCCGAGCAGCTCGCGCTTGGCGCCGCGCTGGGGCACCCGGACCCGGACCTTGCTTCCCCGCGTCGTGCCGAGGAACGCTTCGTAGAGGCTCGGGTCCTCGGGCAGCACCGGCACCAGGACTTCGCGCGGCACGTCCTCGGCGGTGGCGCCGCCGTACACCTGCTCGAGGATCAACCCGACGAGCGCGGGTGTGGTGACGTCCTCCACCTTGTCGACCACCAAGCCTTTGCGGCCGACCACGCGACCCTTGCGCACGAGGAACAGTTGCACCGACGCCTCGAGCGCGTCCTCGACCATGCTGATGCAGTCGAAGTCCTCGGCCCGGGCGCCGACCATCTGCTGGCGCTCGATGACCTTGCGCACCGACGTGATCTGGTCGCGCAGCCGAGCCGCTCGTTCGAACTCGAGCGCATCGGCGCACCCGTGCATCGCCTTGTCGAGGCGATCGAGCACGGGCGCGTGCTCGCCGTCGAGGAACTCGAGCAGATCGGCCACGAGCTGGTCGTACTCCTCGCGGGTGACGGCGGCGGCTCGGTCGCCCCTGTCTCTATGCGCACATCGAGAAGTGCGTGGCACCGTGCGTCGCCGCCG
>JAPSGP010000401.1 GCA_031177445.1 Acidimicrobiia bacterium | reverse complement strand
ACGTTGTCGGGGTCGTAGTCGCCCTTGATCGCAGCCAATCGCCGGTAGTTCTCCTGCCCGAATGCCGCGACTACTCGATCCTCGCCCTCGTCGCCGATGAAGTTGAGGTACACGGCACCGATCGACCACGGCTTCATGTCGTCGATGACGCGGCGCGTCCACTGCCTCCCTCGCTCGTCGTCGGCAGGGTCTTCCCAGGCGCCGAAGGGATGGATCGCCCACGCCGCCCGGCGCCACGGCACGGGGAAATCGCCCGGGCCCCGCGCAACCGCACCGCCCTGCGGGAGCAGCGCATTTTGCGAGGGCGAGGGAACGATCATGTCGCGGGCGCGCGTGGTGAAGACGTCGACAGCCGGATCCGGAAACTCACGCACGTACGCCGCGGACCAGTAGTTGCGATAGCCGGGAGGGTCGTCGAGCATGCACTGCAGCTCCGCATAGGGAACGTCGACGATCATCTCGCCGTCGTGACCCAGGCCGAGCATCGGCTCGATCACGCGGCGAGCCTCGGCCTCGCCGCCGGCATAGGTCAGGAATACGCCGCAGGTCAGGTTGCCGACGAGGTGCTGGGGGACGAACTCCTCGGGCGGGCCGGTGATGTAGAGCACGCCTCCGCCGACCTCGTCGGGAGCAGAATCCATAAAGCCGCGATACGCGCGCGTCACGTCAGGCCCAGCTTCGGGACTCCACAGCAGCAGCGCGGCCGTGACTGATGGCAGCGGATAGAGCCGGAAGGTGAAGGATGTGACAACCCCGAAGTTCCCGCCGCCGCCGTGGAGTGCCCAGAAGAGCTCGGGGTTCTCGTCCTCGTTCGCAGTGATCGTGTCGCCGCTCGCCGTGACGAGCTCGACCGACTGCAGGTTGTCGCACGCGAGCCCGTACTTGCGCTCGAGCCAGCCCGACCCTCCGTTCAAGGTGAACCCCCCGACGCCTGTGGTCGATACCCGGCCGCCGGTGGTGGCCAGGCCATGAGGCTCGGTGGCACGGTCGAGGTCGCTCATCGTGGCGCCGCCTGCCACTGTGGCAGTGCGCGCTTCTGGATCGACCGCGACTGCGTTCATCCGTCGCAGATCGATGACGATGCCGCCGTCGGTCAGCGCGGTCCCGGCGACGCCGTGTCCCCCGCCCCGCACCGCTATCTCGAGATCGCGTTCCCGCGCGAAGCGAATCGCACGAGCGACGTCGTCGGCGCCCGCGCACTGCGCGATCAACGCGGGGCGCTTGTCGATCATCGAGTTGAAGATCGCGCGGGCGTCGTCGTATGCGGGATCGGCGGGCACGATGACGTCGGCGGCGACGCTGTCACGGAACTTGTCGAGCGTGTCATCCGTCAGGCCGGCGATCGCCATGGTCCCGCTCTCTTCGCGTCGTGCTGATCGGTGATACGGCGGCTCAGTCGGGCAGGAGCCCGAGCTGGCCGAGCACCTCGGCCTGGTCGTAGTACATGTGGTGCTCGGTGATGACGCCGCCGTCGACCGTGCAGATGTCGGCTCCCCTGACCGTGATCCGCTTGCCGGTGGCCGGCACCGTCTCACCCGTCGGCAGCTCCAATGAGCCGGAGTTCATGCAGCTCAAGGACCATTCGTCGAGCGCCTGATCGCCCCACTGCGCCTTCGTCCCGACCTCGACGGTGAGCTCGGAGAACGGGTCGAACCACGCGGTGAAGAACTCGGCGATCTGGTCCCAACCCTTGAACGTTCCTTCGGGCGCGATCACAACGGCGTCGGAGCTGTAACAGCCCGTCACTGCCGAAAGGTCCTCGGCAACCACGGCATCCGTGAGCCGGTCGGCAACCTTCCTCGCGTCCGCCATGGCTCCTCCCTCGGGTCTCGGGGAACGCGGTCAACGAAACGATGCGCCAACGAGGGCGGCGCGACTTCGCCCGTTCCGGCCATTTCCGATGGCGGACGCGATAGCCAGATCAGGCCATTGAAAGGCCCGTCGGAGGGAGCGAAGGCGCGCCTACCGCTCTGCCGTCACAAGCCACGCTGCACCGCCGAGAGACACGCCATCGGTCGTCGCGTACTCGGCGAGCGCGTCACGAACCGCGTCGATCGCGCGTGCGATCGCGTCGGGTGCGGCCTCGGCGAACAACCGGCGGGCGAACCCTGTGCCACGAAGGAATTCGGCCGCCTCGTCGACGGTTCCGCCGTGGCCGCCGATCAGCACCGGCTCGCGGACCTCCTCGATCCCGATGTTTCCGAAGCCCGCCCGCGAGAGGATGTCGCGGACGCGATCTGCGTCGGCGAGGGCGAACGGTCCCGGGGCACCGGGCTCTCCGAGATCGGGAAGCGGCAGCTGGGTCGCAGCTGCCATCCCTGGGACGAGGATCCACTCGTTGTCGCCGAGCTCGCGCCAGCAGACGAACGTCAGCCGCCCGCCGGGCCGCAACGCCACCGCGATGTTGGCGAAGGCAGCGACCGGGTCGGCGAAGAACATGACGCCGAACCGGCTGATCGCGAGGTCGCATCGATCGGGCTCGAACGGTTCGACCTGAGCATCGCCAACCTCGAAGCGGACGTTCGTCACGCCCGCCTCCTGGGCACGCTCACGTGCCCGGGCGATCATGTGCCTCGAGATGTCGACGCCCAGAACGTCGCCCGCACTCGCTGCGCGAGCGCCCCGAACAGTGGTCGAACCGGTACCACACCCGATGTCGAGCACGTGCTCGGTGCGTCCGATCGCGGCCACGGCAAGGAGCCGGTCGGCATAGGGCCGGAGCATCGCGTCGTACTTTGCTTCGTGCACGACCCAGTGACGCGCTTCGTCGGCGTTCCAATACTCGATCTGCTCGGCATTGACCCCGTCGGAAGTTGCCATCGCCGCTGCCTCTCCGTCGTGGTGTCGGTCGGTCGATCATGCCGCGATCACCCGGAGGTCGCCCACCGTCGACGAGACTGGGCGTCGCGATGCCGGAGATGGATGCGTCGCGCGCCGACGGTCGGGCGGACGGTGATGATCGGCCGGCGCGGGACGGAACCCCGATCAGGTGGTCGACCCCACGGGAGGCAGTGACGCTCTTCCTTCGAGGGGCGACGTTCTCCACCGCCGCGCCGGTGGCACTGGTCGTCGGCACGGTCCTTTCGCTCGTCAACCAGCTCCACGTCGTCCTGGACGGTGACGCGACCTGGGCGACGTGGGTCCGGATCGCGGTGAACTACGCCGTGCCCTACACCGTCGCCAGCATCGGATTCCTCGCTGCGTGCCGTTCCC
>JAPSGP010000400.1 GCA_031177445.1 Acidimicrobiia bacterium | reverse complement strand
GTCGATCCAGTCCCAGGTCATCAACCTGCTTGCCGACCTCCAGGATCGTCTCGGGCTCGCGTATCTGTTCATCTCGCACGATCTCTCCGTCGTCCGACACGTGAGCGACCGCATCGCGGTGATGTACCTGGGCCGGATCGTGGAGGAGGGCCCGGCGGCTCGCGTCCACGACGAGCCTGCGCATCCCTACACCGAAGCGCTGCTGTCGGCCATCCCGGTGCCGAACCCGGCCGTCCAGCGGTCCCGTATGCGCATCGTGCTGCAGGGCGACGTGCCGAGCCCGCTCGACCCGCCATCGGGTTGCCGTTTCCACCCGCGATGTCCCTACGCCATGGACATCTGCCAAACCGTCGATCCGCCCGCTTTCGACCTCCCGGGGGGCGGCCGGGTCCACTGCCATCTCCACACCGAAGGCCCCGCCCTCGGGGGTACGTCGGTGCGGGGCCTCGATCGCACGCGTGTCACATCCAAGAGCTCGATTCACGAGAAGGAGACCGTTCCATGAGAAAGCACTGGGTGGGATCGCTGGCACTCGTAGCCGTCGTTGCCCTGATCGGGGCCGGGTGCAGTGATGACGACGACGGCGACGACGCGACGACGACGACGCAGGAGCGCGCGACGACGACAACCGAGCCTGAGGGTGAACGTGAGGCCGGGTCGTTCAGCTGCTCCGAGTCGATCCCGGACTGCGAGGGCACCGTCAGCCCTTCCGAGGGTCTCACCGACGGGGCCACGGTGTCGATCCAGGGGAGCGGCTTCACGCCTGACCTCTCGCTGGGCGTGACGCAGTGCGCCGACGAGAACGACCCTGACAACGAGGTCGAGATGACTGGGGCCGAGGACTGCAACCTGCGGGGCATCGGCAACACCACGGCTGACGCCGACGGCAACGTGAGTGTCGAGTTCACCGTCGCTGCCGGTCAGACCATGATCGACAACACGGCCGACGGCCGGACTTGCGATGCCGAGCACGACTGCGTCGTCTCCGTCGGGGAGTTGGTGCCCGATCCGGACGCCGAGCGAATCACGTTCACGCTGAAGTTTGCGTAGCGCTTGCAGGTGACCGCAGGCGGACGGCCGCGCTGCCTCCGTCGGGGTCGGGACATGTGACGCAAGTAGTCTGCCGCGGTGGTGGCGGCGCTGCCGACCGCCACCGCGGCAGCGCGAGCGTGCGCCCGCGAACAAAGGAGTTGCATGGCCGAGAAGATCACGGTCGTCGGCGGCGAGCTGCGCGTTCCCGACGAGCCCATCATCCCCTTCATCGAGGGCGACGGCACCGGCATCGACATCTGGCCCGCGTCGCAGCTGGTCTTCGACGCCGCCGCCGCGAAGCACGGCAAGAAGATCGCCTGGAAGGAAGTGCTCGCGGGCCAGAAGGCGTTCGACCAAACGGGCAGCTGGCTGCCCGACGAGACCGTCGAGGCGTTCCGGGAGCACCTGATCGGGATCAAGGGGCCGCTCACCACGCCCGTGGGCGGGGGCATCCGCAGCCTCAATGTCGCCCTGCGCCAGATTCTCGACCTGTACGTCTGCTTACGGCCGGTGCGCTGGTTCCAGGGCGTCCCGTCGCCGGTCAAGCATCCCGAGCGGGTCGACATGGTGATATTCCGGGAGAACACCGAGGACATCTACGCCGGCCTCGAGGTCGAGGAGGGGACACCGGAGGCGAAGAAGCTGATCGAGGCGCTGCAGGAGCAGATGGGATGGACGATCCGCCCGGACTCGGGGATCGGCATCAAGCCGGTGTCGGAGACCGGCTCGAAGCGACTCATCCGCGCCGCGATCGAGTACGCGGTGCGGCGCAAGCGCAAGTCGGTCACGCTCGTGCACAAGGGCAACATCCAGAAGTACACCGAGGGCGCCTTCCGCAACTGGGGCTACGAGCTGACCCGCGAGGAGTTCGCCGACGTCGCCGTCGGCTGGGACGACTGCGGCGGCGACCCCGGCGACCGGATCCTCGTCAAGGACAACATCGCCGACATCACCTTGCAGCAGGTGCTGACCCGCCCCGACGAGTTCGACGTCATCGCGACCACGAACCTCAACGGGGACTACCTCTCCGATGCGCTGGCGGCGCAGGTCGGCGGGATCGGCATCGCGCCCGGCGGGAACATCAACTACGTCACCGGCCACGGCGTGTTCGAAGCGACGCACGGCACCGCGCCCAAGTACGCCGGCCAGGACAAGGTGAACCCGGGCTCGGTCGTGCTGTCGGGCGTGATGATGTTCGAGCACCTCGGCTGGCAGGACGCCGCCGACGACATCGTGCGCGCGCTCGAGGCCACCATCGCCGACAAGATCGTCACCTACGACTTCGCCCGGCTCATGGAAGGCGCCACCGAGGTGAAGACCTCCGAGTTCGCCCAAGCCGTCGTGGATCGCCTGTAGCGTCGCACCTGGCCTTGTGATCCTCGCCGAGCTCAACGTCCGCCACACCCGGCGGCACATGCCGACTCGGCGGGTCGCGCTCGGCGACACGTACCTGCCGACGGGTGGGCCCGCGTTCGGCGCGGTGCTGCTGGGCGCGGTGGTCGCCGAGTTCGTCGGCGGGTTGGACGACGAGCAGCTCGAGATGCTGCCCCGACTGGTCGACGATGCCTGCGGTGGCGCCCTGAGCGTCCCACGGATCGCGCTCCGCCATCGCCTCCAGACCGACACCCACGGCCTCGATCGTTCGCGACACCGTGTCGTGGGCGAGGCCGGTCAGGTGGTGCTCGAGCTCGACGCGCACGGGTGGCCGGCGCCGCAGGTGCTGGGGGCGGTTATGGCGGCAGCGGCGCTGCCGTCCGCGGCCCGGCGGCTCACGTTCCGCACCATCCACGGCGCCGTCGCCCGGCCGGGCGCTCTGCCCGAGGGCCTGACAGTGCGGCGCCTGCTCGAAGGCGTTCCGGGGCTGCGACCGTTCGCGCCGGGGGCGTCGCCCCGGCACGAAGCCGAGGTGGACTCGTGGCGGGGTACGCCGTCCGAGCGGCGCTGGGCGATGGAGGTCCTCGGGCTGCGCGCTCAGACCGCGCTCGACCGCGACGACGTGCAGCGACGGTTCCGCCGGCTGCTGCGCCTGGCCCACCCCGACCACGGCGCCGCCCCGGTCGGCGCGGCCGAGCGCATCGCCGAGCTCACCGAAGCGCGGGAGCTGCTGCTGGCGGTCATTCAGAGCTCGGCGACCTAGCCGCCTTCGGCCAACTGTCCGGGGTCACGTGTCGGTAGCCTCGGCGCGAC
>JAPSGP010000128.1 GCA_031177445.1 Acidimicrobiia bacterium | reverse complement strand
CGATTGGCTCCGCGATCATCCCGCGTCAGTTCGGCGTTCGGCACCGGACTCACGCCCGGAACACCGGATCCACCAACCGGGCGACCAGCGGCGACCGGGTCGTCGGCGAACCACTCGCCGTCGTCGACCGCCGGCGGCGACGGCTCCAGCACGCGGGCCGTGAGGTCGTCGCCGACGACGTCCTGGGCCTCGCGCCGCGCATCGCGCGCCGTGAGAGGAGATTCGACGTGAGCTTGGATCGGCACGCTCATGGCTCGTGCAGTGCGTGGAGCATCGTCCTCGTTACGCGTAACGCGAAGCGGCGCGCGTTCACAACAGCTGCGACACACAGACATCGAGGGAGGGACGATGAAGGGCCTCGAGGGCAAGACGGCGATCGTGACCGGCGGCAGCTCCGGTATCGGTCAGGCGATAGCGATCCGGCTGGGACACGAGGGCGTGAACGTGGCCGTCAACTACGTCGGCCCGCCCGAGGGCGCCGACGTCACCAAGGACGCCATTGACCGCGGCGTCGATCTGTGCATGCGCGAAGTCGAAGCCGCCGGCGCCCGAGCCGTTCTCGTCGAGGCGGATGTCTCGAAGGAGGACGAGGTCGAGGCGATGTTCAAGCAGGTCGAGAGCGAGTTCGGGACGGCCGACTTCCTCGTCAACAACGCCGGCATCCAGATCTCCGAGGATTCACACGCCCTCGACCCGTCGGCGTTCGACCGGGTGCTGTCGGTGAATCTGCGGGGGTCGTTCCTGTGCGCGCAGCAAGCGATCCGCCAGCTGCTCGCCGAGGATCGTGCCGGCGCAATCGTCAACGTGTCGTCGGTGCACCAGGTGATCCCCAAGCCGAAGTTCCTGAGCTACTCGGTGAGCAAAGGTGGGATGCAGAACCTGACCCGCACGCTCGCGCTCGAGTACGCGGGCCGGAGCATCCGCGTCAACGGCCTCGGGCCGGGCGCAACGATCACCCCGATCAACCGCGCCTGGGTCGACGACCCGGTGAAGCGGGAGATGGTCGAGCGGCACATCCCGATGCGCCGCGCCGGTGACGCCGAGGAGATGGCGGCGGCCACCGCCTTCCTCCTCTCCGACGAGGCCGCCTACATCACCGGCCAGACGCTCTTCGTCGACGGCGGCCTGACGCTCTACCCGTCGTTCGAGACCACGTGGTCCTCGGAGTGAGCGCGGTGCCCACGAACGTCGCGCGCAGCGTTGGTGCAGAACAAGGGTCTCTCTCCCCCTCTTCTGCACCAACGCTCGAGGGCGGGCGGGAGCCGTGGTGGCCGTCGCGCTACGGCGCCGACGACCAGGCGGGTGCGCTGAACGAGATCACGCCCCGGGCAGTCGTGCAGGCCTCACGCCTCGTCCGCACGGGCCGCGTGTACGACCTTGCCCACGTGCTCGACGAGCACGTACCCGCGTTCCCGGGCCGGACGTTCCGCCAGTACCTGACGACGTCGGCGCATCAGCTCAACCGGCGTGCCCCGGGCGCCGGAGCCGACGGGCTCGGGCGCAACAGCGTGAACTGGGTGGTCGAGTACGTGAGCGCGCCGTCGCAGATGGGCACGCACATGGACGGGCTCAACCACCTCCAGATCGGCGACCGCACGTACAACGGGCACCGGCTCGTCGACGTGGTCGAGGAGTACGGCACCAACCGGCTCGGGATCGACACTCTGCCCCAGGTCGTCACGCGCGGCGTCCTCATCGACGTCGCCGCCGCACGCGGGGTCGAGCGCCTCGAGCAGGGCGACGTCATCACCCCGGACGACGCCGAGACCGCCCTGGCGCGACAGCGCATCACGGTCGGCGCCGGCGATGCCGTCCTGTTCCACACCGGCTGGGGCCGCTGGTGGGGCGTCGACAACGACGCTTACGTCGACGGCGAGCCCGGGCCGGGCGTCGCGCTGGCCTCGTGGCTGGTCGAGCGCCGGGTCGCGCTGACCGGGTGCGACACCTGGAGCTTCGGGCCGGTCCCATCCGAGGACCCCGACGAGCCGTTCGTGGTGCCGCAGACGCTGAACGTCGAGCACGGCGTCGTCGTGCTCGAGAACCTGCGCCTCGCCGAGCTCGCCGCCGAGGCCGTCCACGAGTTCCTGTTCGTCGTGTCCCACGCCAAGTTGCGGGGCGCCACCGGCGCGTGGGTCGCCCCGCTCGCGATCGTGTAGGAGGAGTCCAATGTCCGAGCACTACGACGTCATCGTGATCGGCTCCGGCGCCGGCGGCGGCACCGTGACGTACTCGCTCGCGCCGACGGGCAAGCGCATCCTGTTGCTGGAGCGCGGGGGCTGGTATCCAAGGGAGAAAGAGAACTGGGACTCGGTCGCGGTCTGGGGCGACCTGCGATACCGGAACGCCGGTCACTGGGTCGACCAGGACGGTAAGGAGTTCAACCCCAAGCAGCACTACTACGTCGGCGGCAACACCAAGGTCTACGGCGCGGTGCTGTTCCGCATGCGCGAACGTGACTTCGGCCCGATCCACCACGTCGACGGCGTGTCTCCGGCGTGGCCGCTCGATTACACCGACTTCGAGCCCTGGTACACCGAGGCCGAGCGGTTGTACACGGTGCACGGCGACCGCGGCGTCGACCCGCTCGACCCGCCGAGCGACGTGTCATACCCGTACCCCGCCATCAGCCACGAGCCCCGGATCGAGCAGCTGACGCACGACCTGAAGGGCGCCGGGCTCACGCCGTTCTCGCTACCGATGGGCATCATGCTCGACGAGGCCGCGCCGGAGAAGAGCCGCTGCATCCGCTGTGCCACCTGCGACGGGTTCGCGTGCCTGGTGAAGGCCAAGGCCGACGCCCAAGTCGTCTGCGTCGAGCCCGCGCTCGAGCACCCGAACGTGACGCTCCTCACCAATAGCCGGGTCACGCGCCTCGAGACCGACGCTGACGGCCGATCCGTCACCAGGGTCATCATCGAGCGCGACGGACAGCGCGAGGAGTACTCCGCCGACGTCGTGGTGGTGTCGTGCGGCGCGATCAACTCGTCGGCGCTGCTCCTCGCGTCGGCGAACGACCACCACCTTGACGGGCTCGGCAACGGCTCGGGCCTGCTCGGACGGAACCTGATGCTGCACAACAACTCGTCGCTCATCGCACTCTCGAAGGTCCCGAACCCGACCCTGTTCCAGAAGACGCTCGGGATCAACGACTACTACTACGGCGACGGCGAGTGGGACTTCCCGCTGGGTGCGATGCAGATGCTCGGCCGGAGCGACGCGTTCACGATGTCGCTCGACGCGCCCGACGCCGACGATCCCGCCGATCTCGCCGCACACTCGCTCGACTTCTGGCTGACGACCGAGGACCTGCCGAAGCCCGAGAACCGGGTCGAGGTCGAATCGGGCGGGCGTATCCGGCTCTCCTACACGCCGTCGAACCTCGAAGCCCACGAGCGGCTCGGCGCAAAGTTCCGGTCGCTCCTCGACACCATGCGCTGCCGCGAGGAGGTCATCGACCGGGCGACGTACCTGGGTGGCAGGCTGGGGATCTCGGGCGTCGCCCACCAGAACGGGACCGCACGCTTCGGCAGCGATCCCTCGACCTCGGTGCTGGACGTGAACTGCAAGCTCCACGACCTCGACAACGTCTACGTGGTCGACTCGAGCTTCTTCGTGTCGAGCTCGGCGGTGAACCCGACACTCACGATCATCGCCAATGCGCTGCGCGTCGCGGACCACCTCGGCGCGCGCCTGGGCTGAGCATGGTCGCGATCGCTGCGGGCGAGCTCGAGGCGACCTTCCTCCCCGAGCTCGGGATGCTCGGCACCTCGCTGCGGCGGAACAACGACGAGTTCCTCGCGCTCCCGGGCGGCGTCGCCGCGTACCGGGAAGGCCACCAGACCGGGCTGCCCCTGCTCGCACCGTGGGGCAACCGGCTCGACGGGTGGAGCTATCGCGTCGACGGCGTCGCGGTCGACCTCGCGGGCCTCGCGCTGCACACCGACGGGAACGGGCTGCCGATTCACGGCACGATGACCGCGGCGGCCGGATGGGAGGTCGTGGCCCACGAGCCCGGGCGACTGCGAGCGCGGTTCGACTACGGCGCTCGGCCCGATCTGCTCGCCGCGTTCCCCTTCCCGCACGAGCTCGAGGTGGACGCGGTGGCCGAAGCCGGCGCGCTCCGCGTCGCGACCACGCTGCGCTCGACTTCGGACCGCGCGGTTCCGGTCGCGTTCGCCTGGCACCCGTACCTCCGCCTCCCCGGCGCGGACCGGTCGCGCTGGCGGCTTCGACTTCCCGCGCGCGAACACTGCGAGCTCGACGCCGGTGGCATCCCGACCGGCAGGTCGACGCCCGAGCCCGCAGAGTCCGAACCCGTCGGCGACCGCACCTTCGACGACCTCTACGCGCTCGGCGAGGACCGCAGCCTTGGGATCGAGACCAACGAGCATCGGGTCACCGTGCAATACGAAGAGCGGTATCCGTACGCGCAGGTCTTCGCGCCACCGGGCGGAGACTTCGTGTGCCTGGAACCGATGACCGCGACCACGAACGCCCTCGTCACCGGAAGTTGTCCACTCGTCGCACCCGGTGATGCGTTCACCGCCCGCTTCTCCGTCGTGGTCGCGTAACAGCACGATGGCCGCGCACACTGCAGCGTCCATGGACGACGAGTTCGACGTCATCGTGATCGGCGGCGGCCCTGCAGGTGAGAACGTCGTCGGTCGCTGCGCAGACGGGGGACTCGAGGTCGCGCTGGTGGAGCGAGAGCTCGTCGGCGGCGAGTGCTCCTACTGGGGTTGCATTCCCAGCAAGACGCTCATCCGCCCGGGCGACGTCCTTGCGGCGGCGCGGCGCGTCCCCGGCGCTGCCGCGGCGGTGACGGGATCGATCGACGTAGGTGCCGCGTTTGCCCGGCGCGACTCCATGGTCGGCAACTGGACCGACGGCGGTCAGGTGGGCTGGCTCGACAGCAAGTCGGTGGTGCTGGTACGCGGCGTCGGCCGCATCGCCGACGAACGGGTTGTCGAGGTCGAGACCGGCGACGGTGCGGCGCGCACGTTGCGGGCGCGGCGCGCGGTGGTGCTCGCCACGGGTACCGGCGCGGCGATCCCGCCGATCGACGGGCTGCGAGACATCTCGCCATGGGACAACCGCCACGTCACTTCGGCCAAGGAGCTGCCCCGCCGGCTGCTCGTGCTCGGCGGCGGCGCCATCGGTGCCGAGATGGCCCAGGCGTTCAAACGCCTCGGCTGCGAGCAGGTCACGATCGTCGAGGCGCTCGACCGGCTGCTCGTCAACGAGGAGCCGTTCGCCGGTGACGAGGTGCGCGCCGCCTTCGAGGCCGAGGGCATCGGGGTGGTGCTCGGTGCCCGCATGACTGCGGCTCGGCGCGAGGGCTCCGATGGCCCCGTCGTGGCCTCATTGGCGGGCGGTCGCGAGCTGGCGGCCGACGAGATCCTGGTCGCGGTCGGGCGGCGGCCGAGCACCGCCGACGTCGGTCTCGATCGCGTCGGACTCGGCGAGAAGGCCGGCCGCTTCGTCGATGTCGACGACCGCCTCCGCGTGCAGGGCGTCGACGGCGACTGGTTCTTCGCAGTCGGCGACTGCAACGGACGGGCCCTGCTCACTCACATGGGGAAGTACCAGGCTCGGATCTGCGCCGACGTCATCCTCGGTAAGGACGTCACCGATGTCGCCGACCACGGCATCGTCCCGCGCGTCACGTTCACCGACCCGCAGGTGTGCGCGGTCGGGTTGACCGAGCGCGAGGCACGCGAGCAAGGCGTCGACGTCCGGGTGGTCACGCACGGCACGGGCGGGGTCGCCGGCGCGTACACCTCCGGCGACGGCATCACTGGGACGAGCCAGCTCGTGATCGACGAGCGCCGACGCGTCATCGTCGGTGCCACGTTCACGGGACCGGGCGTCCAGGAGCTGCTCCATTCGGCCACCATCGCCATCGCGGCCGAGGCGACGCTCGATCGTCTCTGGCATGCGGTGCCGGCGTTCCCGACCGTCAGCGAGGTGTGGCTGCGTCTGCTCGAGGCCTACGGCCTCTGACCCGGGAGGCGAACCCGATGCCTGAGACGTCGTTCAACAATCTCCTGATCGTGTCGGCGATCGCGGTGGGCGCGCCCATGCTCGTCGGATTCTTCCCGCGCATCCGCGTTCCCGCGGTCGTGCTCGAGATCGTGGCCGGCATCATCGTCGGACCGAGCGGGCTGGGCTGGGTGGAGATCGACGAGCCGATCGAGATCCTCGCGCTCATGGGGCTCGCGTTCCTGCTCCTGCTCGCCGGCCTCGAGATCGATCTCATGCGGCTGCGTGGTCCGCTGCTCCGCCTCGCGAGCGTGGGCTTCCTGGTGACGATCGTGCTCGGCGTCGCCACCGGCTCGGCGCTCGACCTGGCGGGCGCGGTCGAGTCGCCGCTGCTCGTCGGCATCGCCCTCATGGCGACCTCGCTAGGTCTCGTGGTTCCGGTGCTCAAGGACGCCCGCCAAGCCGAGACCCGTCTCGGGCAGCTCGTGATCGCGAGCTCGTCGGTGGCCGACTTCGGCGCGATCGTGCTGCTCACGCTGTTCTTCTCGGGCGAGGACACCGGGGCGGGGGTCAAGCTCGTGCTCCTCGGCGGCTTCGCCCTGCTCGCCGTTGTCGCGACGCTCGCCCTCACCCGCCTCGGACGCGTCATGCGGCTCGAGAGCGTCCTCGTGCGGCTCCAGGACACGACGGCGGAGATCCGGGTCCGCATCGCGGTGCTGCTGCTCGTGGCGTTCGTCGCGCTCGCCGAGCAGTTCGGCCTCGAGGCGATCCTCGGTGCCTTCCTCGCCGGCGCGATCCTCAACCTGGTCGACCGGGACGCGATGCACACGCACCCGAACTTCCACATCAAGCTCGAGGCCATCGGCTACGGGTTCGTGGTGCCGGTGTTCTTCGTCACGAGCGGCCTGCGCTTCGACCTCGACGCGCTGCTCGAGAGCCCCTCCGCGATCGCGCGGGTCCCGCTGTTCCTTGCCGCCTTGCTGGTCGTGCGCGCGCTCCCCGCGGTGCTCTACGTGTCGACGACCGGTCGACGGGGCGCGGTGGCTGCGGGGCTGCTGCAGGCGACCTCGCTCCCCTTCCTCGTCACCGCGGTCGCGATCGGCCTCGAGCTGGGCGAGCTCAGTGCGGAGACCGGCGCCGCGCTCGTGTCGGCCGGGCTGCTCTCGGTCATCGTCTTCCCGATCGTCGCCCTGGGGCTGTTGCGCGGCACCGCCCGCGCCCCGATGGAGCCCGGGCGCGAGCGCGAGCTCGCTCCCACCGCCGTCCCGCCGATGTGATCGGGTCCTGGATCCGCGCTGATCCCTGAAGCGCGGCAGGATCTGCCCGCCACGCTGTCGCCGCCGGTCCGCTCGGCCCGGCTCGTCAGGGCTGAGCAGACTGGATCGAGTATGCCGTTCCCCCCGATCGCCATCGTCGCGTCCCGCACCAACCTCGGGCTGCAGCCAAGCGGGGTCGAGCAGGCCGCCGATCGGCTCTTCGGCCTAGGCCTCACCTCCCGTCACGATTTGCAACCCGACCCTCGACTCCCCCGACGCCAGCGCCGGGCAGGTTCTCGTCGACGTCATCGCTCGCATCCTCGATCCGGCGGGCAGCAGTCGTGAGGCGAGCGCACGTGCCCGGCTCCGCCGAGGAGGTCGTGCTCCCGTCGCCGTGCATCGTCGTGCTCGTGGGCGCGTCGGGTGCCGGCAAGACCGTATGGGCACGCACCCACTTCCGCGCCGACCAGATCGTCTCGAGCGATCGGCTGCGCACC
>JAPSGP010000127.1 GCA_031177445.1 Acidimicrobiia bacterium | reverse complement strand
TTCTACGGAGGCATCGTGACACGTCGGACAAGCTGCCGGAAGCTCGTCGCAACAGGTGTCGGCATCGCGCTCGGGTACGCGGCGCTGCTGCCCACGGCCGCGACCGCAGGCGCGCAATCGCCGTCGCAATCGAAGCAGGCCGCCGACATCACCAAGATCGTGCAGGACGCGATGGAGGCCGACTTCGTCCAGGCAACGATCGTCAAGGTCACCAAGGGCGACAAGGTCATCCTCCGCAAGGCGTTCGGCGAGTCGATGACCGACGTGCCGGCCACGCCGAAGATGAACTTCCGCAACGGCGCGGTCGCGTTCTCGTACCTCGGCAACCTGCTCCTGCAGTTCGTCGACGAGAAGAAGGTGACGCTCGACGACACGATCGACGAGTGGATGCCGGACCTGCCCGAGGCCGACACCGTCACGCTGAAGATGCTGGCGAACCAGACGTCGGGTTACCCCGACTTCGAACAGGAACAGACGTTCGTCGACGCGTTCCACGCCGATCCGTTCCACATCTTCACCTTCCAGGAGCGCCTCGACATCGCGTTCTCCCGGCCCCCGCTGTTCCCGCCCGGGACGAACTGGGCCTACGCCCACACCAACTTCATGATCCTGGGTGAGATCCTCGCCAAGATCGGCGGGAACCCGCTCGACGTGCTGCTGCGCGAGAAGGTCCTCGAGCCGATGGGCCTGAGGAACACCATCTCCACCGAGACTTCTGCGATCCCGGACCCGGTCCTGCACACGTTCAGCGCCGAGCGCGGGCTCTACGAGGAGGCGACGTTCTGGAACACGCAGTGGGGGACGCCGATCGGAGCCAACCAGACGACGACCATCGACGACATGATCACCACTGCGAAGGCGATCGGGACCGGCAAGCTGCTGTCGAAGAAGAGCTACGAGGCCATGACCGCCCCGGACCTGCTGGGCTTCGGCGAGTCGCAGGAGGCCTGCGCACCGGTGTGCTTCCCCCAGACCGAGTACTACAACTTCGGCCTCGCGGTCGTGCGCCAGGGGTCGTGGCTCCTGCAGCCGCCATTGCTGTCGGGGATCGGTTCGGTCGAGGCGTATCTGCCGTCCGAGAAGATCGCGATCGCCGTGGCCATCACGCTCCTGCCCGGGTTCTTCACTTCGGGCCCGGAGGTGCCCTCGAACCCCGCCAAGGCGATGTTCGAGGAGATCGGGAAGTACCTGGCACCGGATGACGCACCGCCCGTGCGGCCCGGGGCGACGTCGTGACCCGCCGGTCGATCGGCCGGGCGGCGCGGTTCGCAATTGTCGGGTGCCTGGTCACGGCCGCTGTTCCGGCCACCGCCGGCGCGGGTGCCGGCACCGAGCAGTGCTCGTCCGGGCAGATCGACGTCGGCGGCAAGTGCACGCCGGCCGCGGAAGCGACACGGGAGATCATCTCGACCACTCGCTCGGTGATGTCCGAGCTCGACGCCAAGGCGGTCATCCTCCGCGTCGACGTCGGTCACCGAACGGTCGTCAACCGGGGGCTCGGCGACTCGATGGCCGGCACCCCGGCGAACCCGAGGATGAAGTTCCGTCCCGGCGCCATGGCGATCCCGTTGCTCACGACGATCGCTCTCCAGTTGCAGGACAAGGGGCGCCTCAGTCTCGACGACACGCTCTCGCAGTGGTACCCGGACTACCCGAACGCCGATCGCGTCACGTTGCGGATGCTCGCCAGCGTGACCTCGGGCTACCCGGACTACATCCAGGAGAACCCGCCGTTCCAGGCCGCACAGCTGGCGGAGCCGTTCCGCCAGTGGACCGACGACGAGCTGCTCGACTTCGCGTTCGCCCTACCGGTGGTCTGTGACCCTGGCATGTGCTTCCACTATGCGCACACCAACTTCATCCTGCTCGGTCGGGTGATCGAGCAGGTCACCAAGAAGTCGGTGACGGAGCTGATGCAGGAGCGCTTCATCCGCCCGCTCGGGATGCGCGACACGAAGATCACGAAGTTCCCGGCCATCCCGCCGCCGGCACTGCACGCCTACACGGACGAACGGGGCGTCTACGAGGACTCGACCTCGTGGAGCCCGTCGTGGGGCCTCGGCAACGGTCTGATCATGACGTCCACGGCGCGCGACATGATCAAGCTGATCGATGCCGTCGGGACGGGGGACCTGGTCTCGAAGTCCGCGGCGAGTCAGCAGATCGAGCCGTTGTCGCAGGGCCTCCCGGGCGCGCCACCGGGGATCAACTACGGGCTCGGGATCGTCGTCGGCAACAACGGATGGGTGTTCCAGAACCCAATCTTCAACGGCTATGCCGGGATCCTCGCGTACCTGCCGTCGCAGAAGATCTCGATCCTGATCGAGAACACGCACGGCCCGAACGCGGTTCCGGGGTCGAGCATCGCCACCGAGATCTTCAAGGCCGTCACGCAGTACCTGACGCCCAACGATCCGGTCTGAGCGGGAAGGGAAGCCCGTGAACACTGCTTCGTTGAGAAGGTCGCTGCTCCTCCCACTCCTGCTGGGCCTCGCGCTGACGATCGGGTCGACCGCTATGGCGAGCGCGACCGGCCCGTCGGGCGACCCCTCGGGCGGCACCGAGCTCACGAACGGCTACACGCCCATCGCCGTCACGCCCGTCGAGCCGGGCACGTTCCCGATCCTCGGGACCGACGGCCGGTACCACGTCGCCTACGACCTGCTCCTCCTGAACGCCTCGGCGCTGCCGGCGACGCTCGAGCAGATCGACATCGTGGACGCCAAGGATCGCGAACGGGTCGTCGCGTCGTACTCGGGGACGCAGCTGGTCGACCCGACGTGCCCCTACGGCAACTGCAGCCGTCTGCGGTACGTGACGTCGCAGCCGGTCGAGAACACGACGCTCGCACCCTCCGAGAGCCGAATCCTCTACGTCGACTACGCGTTCGATGCCAAGGACGACGTGCCGCAGGCGGTGCTCCACCGGGTCACGGGCACCGGGGAGCCCAAGCCAGGCGTCCGCGAGCCGGAGCCGTTCGACAACCTCACTACCCGGTTCAACCTGTCCGCCGGAAAGCCACGGGTCATCAGCCCGCCGCTGAAGGGCCCGAACTGGGTTGCCTTCTCGGGGTGCTGCGAGCCGGGCTTCCCGCATCGGGACGAGGTCCTCCCGGCCAACGGGCAGATCAACAACAGCCAGCTGTTCGCCATCGACTGGTTGAAGACGAACAACGACGGCGCGTTCTACGACCCCGGCGACCCACCGCCGAGCGGGAACGAGGCCTACTTCGACTACGGCGAACCGGTCGTCGCGGTCGCGGACGGGACCGTGATCGACGTCCTCGACGACGTCGACGCCAACGCCCCCGGCATCCAGCCCGCGCAGGTCCCGGAGCTCGCCGCCAAGCTCGACCTGGCCAATGCCGACGGGAACCACGTCATCCTCGACCTCGGGGGCGGCGTCTACGCCATGTACGCCCACTTCCAGAAGGGCTCGATCCTCGTGAAGGAGGGCGACACGGTGAAGAAGGGCGACAAGCTCGCCGAGCTCGGCAACACCGGCAACGCCAACGCCCCTCACCTGCACTTCCAGCTGATGGACGGCCCGAACTTCCTCGCCGCCAGTGGCCTCCCCTACGTGTTCGACCGCTTCGTGTTCCGGGGAAAGGTCCCGTTGCAACAGGTGCTCGACGCCGACAACTACATCTCCGGCACATACTTCAGCGAGCGTCTCGAGACCGGCGAGCCGCGCCGGAAGCAGCTCCCACTCGACCTCGCCATCGTCGACTTCCCGCGCTGAAGGAGGAACCCATGTTTTTCAGCGATCCGGTGCACGACGAGTTTGCGAGCCTGATGCTCGGATTCGCCCCCTACGGCGGCGGTGACGTCGGGGAGGTTCAGCAACTCGCACTCGAGGTGAAAGCGAGCGACGACGACTCGTTCTTCGACGCCTTTGCCGGCTACGCCCGTCGCCGCATCGAGGAGGGCGAGGCGGCGTTCGCCAGGGGCCATCGCGCCAGTGCGTACGACTGCTGGCTCCGCGCGACGTGCTTCCTCGGCATGGCCTACCACCCGCTCTACGGCACCCCGGTCGACCCGCGGCTCGTCGACGCGCTCCACCTCCAGCTGGACACGTTCGACCGGGCGATGGCGCTGCTCGACCCGCCCGGCGAGAAGCTCGACATCCCGTACGAGGGCACCACGCTGCCGGGGTATTTCGTGCGCGCGCCCGGGCACGCGAACGACGTGCGGCCGACCGTCATCGTCGGTGGCGGCTGGGACTCCACCTACGTCGAGAACTACGTGGGTATCGGGATCGCCGCGCTGCGCCGGGGCTACCACGTCCTCCTCCACGACGGCCCCGGGCAGGGCCGACCACTCGTCGACGAAGGGCTCCCGCTGCGCCACGACTGGGACAAGGTGGTCATGCCCGTCGTCGACGCCGCGCTCGCGATCGACGTCGTCGATCCGGATCGGATCGCGTACCACGCGTGGAGCCTCGGCGGGTACTTCGCGCCCCGCGTCGCCGCGTACGAGCACCGGCTCGCGGCCATCGTCGCCGACCCCGGTCAGCTCGACGTGGGCACGAAGTTCTTTGACCTGATGAAGCTCCTCGGTCTTGGTGCTGATGCCGCCGCCATGCTGCCGGCCATCGGTCCGGAGGACGAGAAGACCGTCCTCACCGCGTTGGAGGGCAACCGCTCGCTGCGCTGGAAGGTCGTGCAGCGCGGGTACTGGACCAACGGCGCGCCCGGCCTGCCGGCGTACCTCGCCGAGATGGACAAGTGGAAGCTCGAACCCGAGGAGGTCGCGGCCATCCAGTGCCCGACGCTCATCACCGCGGCCCAGTCCGACATGGCGTCGTCGAACGCCAAGGACCTCCACGACGCGCTCACCTGCCCGAAGACGTTCGTCGAGTTCAAGGACGTCGACGGCGCCGGCGCGCACTGCGAGGCGCTCAACCGCTCGATGGCGAACCGCGTGATCATCGACTGGCTCGACGAGACGCTCGACGTGCAACCCTGAGCGGAGGGAGTGGGATTCGAACCCACGGAGGCTTGCGCCTCAATGATTTTCAAGACCATCCCGTTCGGCCGCTCCGGCATCCCTCCGGTGACGAGGTTACGGGTGTCGCGCCGGGACGTGATCGAAGCCGGTGTAGGGGATCAAGACCTCGGGCACCGCGAACGAGCCGTCGGGGCGCTGGTAGTGCTCGAACAGGTTCACGAGCGTGCGGCCGATCGCGCAGGCGGTGCCGTTCAGCGTGTGCACCAGTTGCGTGCCGCCGTCGACGCGGAACCGCGTGCCGAGGCGGCGCGCTGAGAAGTCGGTGTAATTGGAGCACGACGTGAGCTCGCGGTAGCGCCCTTCCGACGGGAGCCACACCTCGATGTCGTACTTCTTGGCTGCGGGCGCGCCGAGGTCGCCGGCGGCGATGTTCACGACGCGATACGGCAGCCCCAGTGCCCGCACGATCGACTCTTCGACCGCAAGGATCGCGTCCAGCTCCTCCCAGGAGCGTTCCGGATGGGCGAACGAGAACATCTCCACCTTGTCGAACTGGTGGACGCGGAAGATCCCGCGCGTGTCCTTGCCGTACGTGCCGGCCTCGCGCCGAAAGCAGGTCGACACCCCGCTGTAGCGGATCGGAAGCGCACCGGTGTCGAGGATCTCGCCCCGATGCAGCGCCGACAGCGGGATCTCGCTCGTCCCCACGAGGAAGAGCTCCCCGCCGTCGACCTCGTACACCTGCGCCCGGTCGGTCGGGAAGAACCCTGCTTCCTCCATCGCGTGCTCGCGCACCAGCACCGGGGGCACCACCGGGGTGAAGCCCTCGGCGGCGACCCGACCCGTCACCCATTGCACGAGGGCGAGCTCGAGCAGCGCCGCCTCGCGCATGAGGTAGGCGAAGCGCGACCCGCTCAGCTCGACCGCCTGCTTCGTCTCGACGAACCCGATCTGCACGCTGAACTCTTCGTGGTCGAGCGGCGGGGCGTCCGCCGGCGACCCGACCTCGCGTAGCGTCTCGGCATCCTGCTCGCCACCGTCCGGCACCGATGCAGCAGCGGGGTTCGGCACCTGGAGTGCGAGCCCGCGGAGCCGGGCCGCGGCTTCGGCCAATGCGGGCTGCTTCGCGGCGAGCTCGTCCTTGAGCGCGGTCGCGGCTTCGATCTTCGCCGGCCGCTCGTCGGACGATGCCTTGCCGATCTCCTTCGACGCCGCGTTCTGCCGCGCCTGCAACTGCTCGACGTCGGCCTGCAGTGCCCGGCGAACCTCGTCGGCTTCGAGCACGTCGGCGACGAGGCCCGCTCGCATTCGCTTGCGCTCGATGCCCGCCCGGTACGACGGCTCCTCCCGCAACCGGCGGAGGTCGATCACGTGGCGGTGCCGGGCGTTGCGATCTTGCCTCGGAGATCGTCGATCCACCGGGTGGCGTCGCGCCACGCCTTGCCGGCGGCCTGACGCCGCTCCTGTGCCTCCTCTTCCCCGGCGACCGGGTACGAGCCGAGGAACTTCACTTCCGCCTGCTTGGCGGCGAGGTTGCGGAGCGCGTCGGCAACGAGCTCGTCGGCGATGTGACCGTGCACGTCGATGAAGAAGCAGTAGTCGCCCAGGCTCCGCTTGGTCGGTCGCGACTCGAGCTTGGTGAGGTTGATCGCCCGCGCCGCGAACTCCTGGAGGATGGCCAGCAGCGAGCCCGGCCGGTCCTCGCGCTGGAAGCACACGATGCTGGTCTTGTCGTGACCGGTCGGCGCGGGCACGCCGTGGCCGACGAGCACGAAGCGCGTCTGGTTCTCCGGATGGTCCTCGATCTCGGTCGCCAGCAGCTCGAGCCCGTGGAGGCGCGCTGCGTACGCGGTGCCGATCGCGGCCTGCGCCCGATCGCCTGCTCGCGCCACCTGCTCGGCTGCTTCCGCGGTGGAGTTCGTGACCAGCGTGTCGGCGGCCGGCAGCTTTCGGCTCAGCCACACGCGCGTCTGCCCGAGGGGATTGGGGTGCGACAGCACGGTGCGGATGTCGTCGAGCTTCGTGCCCGGCACCGCGCAGAGGTTGAGCGAGATCGGGAGGTCGATCTCGCGCTGGATGAGCAGATCGGTGTCGAACGCGAGCGTGTCGAGCGTGACGCTCACGGTGCCCTCGATCGAGTTCTCGATCGGCACCAGGCCGACGTCGGCGTCGCCCTGCTCCACGGCGCTGATCACGTCGGGCACCGACCGCAGGGGCATGAGCTCCTGGCCGGCGAGGTCGGGCTGGGTGAGCACGGCTTCCTCCGCGAAGGTGCCGTGCGGGCCCAGGAACGAGATGCGGCTCACGAGAAAAGAGGGTAGTTGCGGGCGTCGCGAAGTCCCGGGTCGATTCAGTCGGGATCGACCGGGCGCGCGATGAGCGCGTACAGCTTCCCGAGCAAATCGTCGGGGACGCCTTCGGGATCGGCGAGCGTCGCCAAGGCCATCCCGTTCGACAGCGCGAGGAACGCGATCGCGAGCTCCTCGGGCGAGAGCGACGGCTCGAGCCCGAGCTTCTCCATGTGCTGGGTGACAAGGTCAGCGACGGCGCGACGCAGCTGCCGCGAATGCTTCAGCACCCGCTTGCTGTACGCGGGGTTGCGGATGGCGTAGGCGTCGAACTCGAGTGCGAGCAGTGTCCAGGTCGGTTCGTGTTTGAAGAAGTCGAGCAACAGGCGCGCGCCTTCGGCAGCCTGCTCGGTGAAGCTGGCCGACTGGTCGACGAGATCGGCGATGCGCATCGTCTGCGCGTTGTACCGATCGTCGAGTACGGCTTGGAAGAGATCTCCCTTG
>JAPSGP010000399.1 GCA_031177445.1 Acidimicrobiia bacterium | reverse complement strand
CCGGTGGCGAGGAACCGCTCCGGCCGTCCCGGGCACAAGGCGTCCTGGCGTGCCGACGTCGTGAGCACGAGGTGGTGCAGGTGGGCGTCGTGGGCGCTCACCGGTTGATCGTTCTCGTCGACGAGGTCGAAGCGAGCCCCCTTGATGCCGAATGCGCCCGCTGGACGAGGCAGCCCGGACGTGGGTGACCCCATGACCTCTTGGCCTGCTCCCAGCGTGAACGGCCCGAGATAGAAGCTCTCGGTCAGGGTCTCCCCGCCGCCGGGCGGCGCGTTCTCGAGTGGAATGCACCCCGCGGTGACCAGACCAACCGCGCACACAGCGACGGCGACCACAGGACGTTGGGCAATGCGCATGGTCCCCCTGGCACCTCGCCCACGAATTCAACTTGACGGTACATCTCGCCCTCGATCGCGACAAGGGCCCCGGCCGGATCGGACGAAGTGCGCAGGGTCGCGCGACGCGATGACTCCGCCCTGCTCCATCTCGGCACAGATGAGCAACGTGAGCGCGGCCCCCTCCGGCGTCTGTCGGGTGAGCCGTTTCGCGAGGGGTGAAATTGGACCTGGTGTACGAGTCGTCGCACGCTTGACGAACCCGCCCCTGGCGTTGCGCGCTCGGAGGGACTCGAACCCCCAACCTTCTGATCCGTAGTTCCCGGCGAGAAGTCCGTGCCTATTCGACCTCGTCCGAACATCGAGGTCAGGACGTTCGCGAATTTCGCGGATGATCGGCGACGTCCGTACGAATCCAATGCGTTGGCTGTCAATTTGGCTACCACGATGTGAATCGAACATCAGCAGCCACTCCACGTTGCACCCGGTGTGGCCTTAGGCAGAAGCGGGAGGATGTCCTGCAGAAACTCGCTCGCAGTGAGTTCTCGGTGGTACTTGTCCGCCCACTTGCTGGTTTTGAGTATGAACTGCCCGCGCGTTTCGCGGAGCTGAATCGCCTGTGTAGCCACGCCCGCATAATCGACAAATCGGCGCGTCTGCCGGGCCACGACGCGAGATTGCTCGGCGGATACAGCTCTGGGCCAGGTCGTGGACTCCGCCCGGCAGCACGACCTGCCAAGACAGGCCTAGCACCAACGCGACTGTCGTGGTAACCGTGCCACCGCACCGAGTTCGAGCAGTGCTCCTGAGCCTGTCCTTCGCCACCGCCCGACGGAACGAGCACGACAACCGCCCCCCGACGATCGCTGCGACCACCACTCCGGCGGATCAGTGCGCCGACCACGCGGTGTCCACACCTCCGACTCCGGCGCCGACCTCGACTTCGAGCACCACGACGGCGACGACGACGATGACCACGACTGCCACAACGGAGCCGGCGACAACGGGCCCCAACGAGTTCACCGACGGCGTCGAGCACGGTTATGCCCGTGACCGAAACCACCCTTGGTGGAGGATGACCGACCTGGACGCGGCTCGCGACGCCAACGAGATTGGTCGAGATTGCAAGGCTCGTCCGTTCCAAGGGGACTGATCGGCACGCCGTGCACGTCCCGGGACACGCATGCACCGCAGTGATCATCATCTACGCGCGGACGCGAGACACCCGCCGACGATCGCGAGGACGCCACCGCCGATCGCTGCGTACACCCCGTAGTCGACGAAGTCCACGAGATCGAGGTTCAACGCGCCGAGGTCGAGTCCGGAAAGACCACCTAGGCCGAGGCTGTCGACCTGACCCCCCACGGCGTCGAGGAGGTAGTTGGCCTGCAGGTAGAAGAGACCCCCGAGAGCGACCGCACCCAGACCGGAGAGAACCGAGAGGAAGCGAAGCCCGGGCACTAGCGCCCCGACGATGCCGATGGCTCCGATGAACACGACCAGAGCGCCGAGGCGCAACCCGGTCACGCGAGCGGTGCTATCGACAAGGAAGTAGGCCGGCTGGTCGAACGTACTGGCGGTCATGTCGCCAGCGCCGAGCCACGGGAGCCAGCCCGAAACCACCACGGCCGCCGAGCCGATCAGTGCAAGGCCGGGGCCGATGAGTGAGCGCCGATTGGCCTGACGCTGCACCATTCGATCCTCCTCGCCGCGCCTCTCCAGGAAGCGAGCGTAGTTTTGGATCGCGGGACCGACCGACGTCCGCCGAGGGGTCAGCCGATGGATCGGGCGGTTTGGTAGTTGATCGAAGATAGAGAGTTTCACCCCCAGGTCACGCGGTTAGATCGCGACGACGTCGCGCTCGCCAGTACGGCGAATCGCATCGGGGGCACCGTTAAATCGACCCCCGAAATGCGAGAGCCCAGGTCACGCGGGGAGATCGCGGTGACTTCGACTCGCAGTACGGTCTCGTCACTCGACGAGCAGTCCGCGGTCCGTCTCTTTACGGAACGTGCAACCGCCGTGGATTCGACCTTTGTCCTGACGAGGGCCAGGGCGAAGTCGTCGCACGACTGTGCAAGCGCCTCGACGGGATGCCGCTGGCGATCGAGCTCGCAGCAGCGGAGCATTCTCTCCCGAGATCGGCTTGGGCCGAGCTGAACCATCCCATCGTGTTCGTTGTCTCGTTCCAGTTCGACGCGATGATCGCGAACGCAGAGTTCCGCGCTTCCGGACCGATGATTGCCGGAGCGCATCGCTCGTTAGCCCTGTGTGGCGGAAGTTTCGGCGCTGCCAGTGACGAACCCGATCGTGAACGGGTTCGCGAGAGGCACCGCTGATCCCAAGGATCCGGGGCCCGGAACCAGCCAGGCCTGCTCGGCGGTACATGTCTCGAACCCGAGGCCTTGAAGCTGGCTGGCGACTGACGCGCTTCCAGACGCGAGTGCTGCCATTTCGAGCTTCGTACGCTCGTAGGCGCCGAGGTCCGCACGACGATGGGCATCGATCGCCTGCCACAGAAGGAGTTCAGCTCCGTAGCCGCGGGCCACGAGAGTGCTCACCGACGAGCTGACTCGGGTGGGGGCATCGAGCGTGGCGAGCGATTGAACGTAGGCCTGGGTGATCGGAAATAGTCCCTCGAAGAAGCTGACCTCTTGCTCTATGGAGGCCACTCCGGATGCGTCCTCCCCGAAGACGACGTCCGCGAGCGATTCGCGTCCGACGGCGAGTTGATTGCACACGTTGTCGCCGTGGGTGACGTACTTGCGCACGACGGCGGCTTCCGATATCGATCGCTCCCGTCCCAGTGGTGCCGCCTGGCCGCTCGTGTCAGCAGCACAGCCCGCAACTACCACGAGGCTCACCAGGACGAGTGTCGACCACAGGATCGT
>JAPSGP010000126.1 GCA_031177445.1 Acidimicrobiia bacterium | reverse complement strand
GATCGCCGCGCTCCATGCCGACGCGCCGCGGGTCGAGGAGACCGACTGGGTCCAGATCGTCGAGTGGTACGACGAGCTCCTCCGGTTCGCCGACACTCCGATCGTCCGGCTCAACCGTGCGGTCGCAGTCGGCGAGGCCGACGGCGCGCCCGCAGGACTGGCGGCACTGGCCGAGGTCGACGAAGACGTCCCGCGGCGCGAAGCGGTCGCCGCGTACCTCCACGAGAAGAACGGCGACCTCGAACTCGCGGCCCGCCTTTATGCCGACGCAGCTCGCAACGCACCCAGCCTCGCAGAACGCGACCATCAGACGCGCCAAGCAGCGCGACTCAACCAGCACCTGCAACACCACAGATGACCTCGGCGCGGGCGTGAAGATGACCGGCGCTAGACGTCGAGCGTGTTTGTCTTCACGACGTTCGCAAGCCACCGCGCACTGGGCTTGATGGTTCGGGTCTGCGTCGCGCGATCGACCGCGACGAGCCCGAAGCGCATCTGGTAACCGAACGCCCACTCGAAGTTGTCCAGCAACGACCAGTGGAAGAAGCCTCGCACGTCGTGGCCGTCGTCGATCGTTCGGGCGACACCCGCCAGTGAGTCTCGGAGATAGTTAGTGCGTTGCTCGTCGTCGTCGGTACCGATGCCGTTCTCGGTGACATACATGGGGACCTGCGCGATCTCCGCCGCGTGGCGGATCGACGCCTCGACCGCCGTCGGCCAGTACTCGTAGCCCATCGGCAGCACCTCGACACCCGGCTCGGGCCCGATGACCCCCTCCTTGCCGATGCGCGTGCGCGAGTACGCCTGCACGCCCAGGTAGTCGTCGCCGCGGGCGAGCTCCAGGTAGAAGTCCTCGTGGACGCGCCGGTACTCGTCGATGCGATGCTCCTCACCCGGCTCCGCGCCCCAGTCGCCCATCGACAAGGTGAGGCCGACCGGGAACTCGCCCGGCCCGCTCTTGATCGCCTCGTACGAGCGTCGATGGGCGTCGGCGAGGACCTCGTTGGCCTTGGCGTAGCCCTCGACGTCGCGTGTCTTGCCCGGTGGGAAGGCGCCCACCATCCAGCCGATCAGTGAAACGACGTTGGGCTCGTTGAACGTGCACGCGAGACCGATGCGGTCACCCAAGCGCGCCACCGCGTGCTCGCTGAACCGGGCGAAGTGCTCGGCCGTTCGCTGCTCGGTCCACCCGCCGTCGCTCGCGACCCAGCGAGGCGACGTGAAGTGATGGAAGGTGACCACGGGCAGGAGGTCGCGCTCGAGGCAGGCATCGAGCATGCGGCTGTAGTGGTCGAGCGCGGCGTTCGAGAACTCACCCTGCTCGGGCTCGATGCGCGACCACTCGATCGAGAACCGGTAGGCCTTGAAGCCGAGCTCGGTCAGCACGTCGAGGTCCTCGGGATAACGCCAGAAGTGATCACACGCGTCGCCCGACGGCTCGAGGCACGGAGTCCCGGGCGCGTGCTCCCACGCCCACCAGTCGTTGTTCCAGTTCCCGCCTTCGACCTGATGCGCGGCCGTCGCCGTGCCCCAGAGGAACCCGTACGGAAATGCGATCGGCATGGGCGGGGATCGTATGCCCTCGTACACTCAGCTGCGCATGAGTGTGCTCGACGAGATCGTAGCGACGAAACGAGCAGAGCTTGCGCTCGTGCAACAGGCAGAAGCGCTCGACACGCTGCGGAGGGCCGCGGCAGAGGCGCCGGCTCCGCGTGCCTTCGAGCATTCCCTGCGCGGCGACGGGCAGCACCTGGCGGTGATCGGTGAGCTGAAACGCCGCTCACCGTCCAAGGGCGACCTTGCGCCCGACCTCGTCCCCGCGGCCACCGCCAAGGACTACGAAGCCGGTGGCGCGGCCGCTCTCTCGGTCCTCACGGACCGCACCTACTTCGGCGGTTCGGCCGAAGACCTCCAAGAGGCACGCGCGGCGGTCGCGATCCCGGTGCTGCGCAAGGACTTCACCATCCACGCGAGCCAGGTCTACGAGACCCGCGCGATCGGAGCCGACGCGGTGTTGCTCATCGTGGCCGCGCTGCCCGACGATGGGCTCCTGCGCGAGCTCTTGCGCCTCGCGACCGACGTCGGCCTGGCCGCGGTGGTCGAGGTGCACGGCGCCGCCGAGCTCGACCGAGCGCTCGCGGCCGAGGCCCGGATCGTGGGCGTCAACGCCCGCGATCTCGGCACGTTCGAGGAGGATCTGACGCTGTGCGAGCGCCTTGCCGCCCGCATCCCGCCTCACCTTGTTGCGGTCGCCGAGAGTGCGGTGCGCACGGCGGAGCACGCGCGGCGTATGGCTGAGGCAGGCTACGACGCCGTGCTCGTCGGCGAGGCGCTGGTGCGGAGCGCTGATCCCGCGACCCTCGTGCGCGCGATGAGCGAGCACGTGGTGCGGCGACGGGGGGACTGACATCGTGCGCTTCGATCTCGATCCTGCGCAGATCCCGACCACGTGGTTCAACGCGGTACCGGCGCTCGATCCGCCATTGCAGCCGCCGCTCCATCCGGCGACACGAGAGCCCGTCGGGCCCGACGATCTTGCGCCGCTGTTCCCGATGGGCCTGATCGCGCAGGAGGTGTCGACCGATCAATGGGTCGACATCCCGGGCGAGGTGCTCGACATCCTGCGGCTTTGGCGACCGACCCCGCTCGTGCGCGCCGAGCGCTTGGAAGCCGAGCTCGGGACGCCGGCCCGCATCTACTTCAAGGACGAGTCGGTGTCGCCGGCGGGCTCGCACAAGCCGAACACGGCCGTGGCCCAGGCGTTCTACAACCAGGCCGAGGGGGTCAAGCGCCTGGCCACGGAGACGGGCGCGGGCCAGTGGGGGACGGCCCTTGCGTTCGCGTGCACGCAATTCCAGCTCGAGTGCGCCGTCTACATGGTGCGGGTCTCCTACGAGCAGAAGCCGTACCGCAAGGTGCTGATGGAGACGTGGGGGAGCGACGTGGTGCCGTCACCCGTCGACGACCCCGATCACCCGGGCTCGCTCGGCCTCGCCATCAGCGACGCGGTGCGCGATGCCGCCAGTCGCGACGACACGCACTACTCGCTCGGTTCGGTGCTCAACCACGTGCTCTTGCACCAGACGATCATCGGCCTCGAGGCGAAGGAGCAGTTGGCACTGGCTGGTGAGAGCAGGCCCGACGTCGTGGTTGGTTGTTGTGGCGGCGGCTCGAACCTCGGTGGGATCGCGCTGCCCTTCGTCCCCGACGAGCGCGTGCGGCTCGTTGCCGCCGAGCCGTCCTCGTGCCCCACGCTCACCGAGGGCACGTTCGAATACGACTTCGGCGACACCGCCGGGATGACCCCGCTCCTGCCGATGTACACGCTCGGCCACGAGTTCGTCCCACCGAGCATCCATGCCGGCGGGCTCCGGTACCACGGCGACGCGCCGATCATCTCGAACCTGGTGCGCAGCGGGCGCATGGAGGCCATCGCCTACCCGCAGAGCAAGACGTTCGAGGCCGCCATGCAGTTCGCCAACACCGAGGGAAAGCTCCCGGCACCGGAAGCGGGCCACGCCATCCGGGCCGTGATCGACGAGGCCTTGGCGGCGAAGGAGACGGGCGACGAGCGAGTGATCCTCTTCAACTACTGCGGCCACGGCCTGCTCGACCTGTCGGCGTACGACGACTATCTCAACGGGCGGCTCGTGGACGCATGAGGCATCGCAAGGGCAGGTAGCCGATGTTCATCAAGGTGTGCGGGATCACGACCGAGCAGGATGCGCTGCTCGCGGTCGCGCTCGGCGCCGACGCCCTGGGGTTCGTGTTCGCACCCGGAAGCCCGCGCCAGGTCAGCGTCGATCAGGCGCGCACGATCGTGAACCGGCTCCCGCGAGGCGAGGTCATCACGGTCGGCGTGTTCCGTGACGAGCAGCGCCAGCGAGTGGTCGAGATCGTCAACGGGGTCGGGCTCAAAGCGGCGCAGCTGCACGGGCGGGAGCCGCTCTCCGAGGTCGAGTACGTGCGCAAGCGGGTGCCGTTGGTGATCCAGGGCTTTGTCGCGGGCGACCCAGGAATCTCCACCGCCGCGGGCGGACCCGCCGACGTCATCCTCGTCGACGCGCCCGAGCCCGGGGGCGGCCGTCTGTTCGACTGGTCGCTGGCCGACGGCATCTCTGGCGGGCTGCGGCTCCTGCTCGCGGGCGGGCTCACTCCGGAGAACGTCGACGGCGCGATCCGTCAGGTGCGACCCTGGGGCGTTGACGTGTCGAGTGGTGTCGAGACCTCACCCGGGAGCGGGCGCAAGGACGCGCGCAAGCTCCGGCGCTTCATCGAGGCGACCCGCGCCGCCGCTGACGCGCTGCGATACGGCACGCGCTCCCCGGCCACCGAGACTGCGGGCACGCCGCCGCCGTACGACTGGGAGTCGGAGGAGCGCTGATCCGTCGCCCCCGTAAGCTTCGCGGCATGACGGCTTCGGCGCGCGGTCTCGGCGTGCAACTCGCGCCCCCCGGGTCGGAACCGGCCGGGCTCGGGCGCTTCGGAGAGTACGGCGGGCGATTCGTGCCGGAGACCCTCGTGCCCGCGCTCGAGGAGCTCGAGCGCGAGTTCCGGTCGGCGTGGTCCTCCGAGGAGTTCCGGGCCGAGCTGGCCGGCCTCCTGGCGAGCTATGCCGGTCGCCCGACACCGGTCACCGAGTGCCATCGGTTGTCGGAGCGGCTGGGTGTTCGGGTGCTGCTGAAGCGCGAAGACCTCACGCACACCGGCTCGCACAAGATCAACAACGTGCTCGGCCAGGCCCTGCTGACTCGGCGCATGGGCAAGCAGCGCGTGATCGCCGAGACGGGCGCGGGTCAGCACGGGGTCGCCACCGCGACCGCGGCCGCGTTGTTCGGGCTGGAGTGCCTGGTGTTCATGGGCGCGGTCGACGTCGAGCGCCAGGCGCTCAACGTCTTCCGGATGCGGTTGCTGGGAGCAGAGGTCGTGCCGGTCGAGTCGGGCAGTGCGACGCTCAAGGACGCCATCAACGAAGCGCTCCGCGACTGGGTGGCAACCGTCGAGACCACCCATTACTGCATCGGGTCGGTCGTCGGCCCCCATCCGTATCCGTGGATGGTGCGCGAGTTCCAGCGCGTCGTCGGCGACGAGGCGCGGGAGCAATGTCGCGCCTTGCTCGGCGGCACCGATCCCGACGTGGTGCTCGCGTGCGTCGGCGGCGGTTCCAACGCCATCGGCACCTTCGCCGGCTTCATCGACCTCCCCGGTGTCCGCCTCGTCGGCGTCGAAGCCGGCGGCCGCGGCCTCGAGTCCGGACAGCACGGTTCCTCGGTGAGCCGCGGTGTGCCCGGGGTGCTGCACGGGGCGCGGTCGCTGTTCCTCCAGGACGAGCACGGCCAGATCCTCGAGGCGCACTCGATCAGCGCCGGCCTCGACTACCCGGGTGTCGGTCCGGAGCACGCCGAGCTCGCGGCGGCGGGTCGGGCCGAGTACGCCAACGCGACCGACGAGGAAGCGCTGGAAGGCTTCGAGCTTCTGGCCCGGACCGAGGGAATCGTTCCCGCGCTCGAGCCCGCGCACGCGATCGCATGGCTCGCTCGCGAGGCCGGCCGGTCGATCCCGAAGGGTGCGACCGTGCTCGTGACCCTGTCGGGGCGCGGTGACAAGGATGCCGAGCAGGTGGCCGAGCGCCTCGGCTACGACTCGTTCCGGTGAGGCTCGAAGCTGCGCTGCGGGACCGGCGCGCCTCCGGCCGGTCGTTGTTGGTGCCCTACGTCACCGGCGGGCTCGGCTCCGGCTGGCTCGATGTGGTGCGCGCCGTCGCCGACGCCGGCGCCGACGCCATCGAGATCGGCATCCCGTTCTCCGACCCGGTCATCGACGGGCGCACGGTCCAGGAGGCATCGCAGCGCGCGCTCGAGCTCGGCGCAACACCGGCGAGCATCATCTCCGACGCGGCCCGCCTCGACGTCGAGGTGCCGCTCGTCGTCATGACGTATTTCAACCCCGTGCAGCACATGGGGTTTGAGCGCTTCGCCAAGGAGCTCGTCGAGGCCGGGATCGACGGTGCGATCGTTCCCGATCTTCCCCTCGACGAGCTCGGTGATTGGAGCAGCGCCGCCGACGCCGCCGGGGTGGAGACCGTGTTGCTGGCGGCGCCGACCACGCCGGACACGCGGCTCCGCGCGATCTGCGAGCGGTCGCGTGGTTTCGTATACGGGGTGTCGCTGATGGGCGTCACGGGCGAGCGGACCCGGCTCGCCGACCAAGCTTCGGTCATGGGCAGTCGGTGCAAGGCGCTGACCGATCGGCCGGTGCTGCTCGGGGTGGGCATCTCCACGGCCGAGCAGGCGGTCGAGGCTGCGAGCTTCGCCGACGGGGTGGTCGTGGGGAGCGCGCTCGTCCGTCGCTTGCTGGAGGGGGGCGGGCCGGAGCAGGCGGGCGCGTTCGTGGCATCGCTGCGTGCCGCGCTCGATGACCGAGAGGGGGAACGAGGGTGAACGCGGGCGCGGTCGAGCTCGCGACCGTCGACGGTCCGATGACGGTGTACGAGGCGCGCCCCGAAGGCGACGCGCGCGGCGCCGTCATCGTGATCCAGGAAGCGTTCGGCGTGAACGACCACATCGAGGATGTGACTCGTCGGTTCGCCGCGGCCGGCTATCACGCGGTCGCACCCGCGCTCTTCCATCGCTCCGGTGGCGGAACCGCCCCGTACGACGACTTCACCAAGGTGCTCCCGCTCTACGAAGGCCTCGACGACGCCGGCATCCTCGTCGACCTCGACGCAACGCTCGACCACGTGCGCGGCGCCGGGTGGGAGGACGCGCAGGTCGGCGTCGTCGGGTTCTGCTTCGGTGGGCGCGTGACCTTCCTCGCGTCGCTCCGCCGGGAGCTCGGCGCTGCCGTCGGCTTCTACGGTGGGGGCATCGTGTCGGCGCGGTGGCCGCAGTTCCCGCCGCTGATCGACGAATCGGTCGGCGTGCGCACACCGTGGCTGGGGCTGTTCGGCGACCTCGATCAGTCGATTCCGGTCGAGGACGTCGAACAGCTCCGAGTGGCGCTGGACAAGGCGCCCCTGGACACCGAGGTCGTGCGGTATCCCGACGCCGGCCACGGCTTCCATTGCGATCAGCGCGACGCGTATCACGAAGGGTCGGCTGAAGACGCTTGGCGGCGCACGCTCGACTGGTTCGACCGGCACCTCGGGGCAGCACGATGACCGGCGCCGTAGAATTTGTCCGGGTCGACGACTGCGATCTGTGCGAAGCAGCCCGGATCACGCCGTGGTACCACGAGGACGACGTGTGCTGGATCGCGGAGTGCGAGATCTGTGCCGTCCCGATGGTCGTCTGGCGCTGGCACGGTGTCGTACCGCCGCCCGATGCGATGGAGCACATGCTCGACCAGCTGGCTCGGATCGCGGGCGAGCAGCTGACCGTGGAGCATTACGTCGACGACAACATGCGCAACATCCCGGATCACTTCCACGCCCACGCCCGGCCCAAGGGCGGCTTCTTCGGCCACGGCTTCCGTCGCGTGAGTCCTCCCCAGGCCTGAGCGCACGCGCAGACACACCGTCTGGGCGGCGACCACCGATTCGGTGGGGGGACACCTGAACGATTGCCGTTCACGGCGACGGGAGTACCGTGACCGCATGTACGCGCAATCCGGACCCCCGGGACGTGCGTAGACCACCATGTGGGCAGTCTCGGACGATGCGCTCCTCGCCGGCCTCGGCACCGGCGACCCGGATGCGGCGGCCGCGTTCGTGCAGCGGTTCCAGCGCCGAGTCTTCGGGCTCGCGATC
>JAPSGP010000398.1 GCA_031177445.1 Acidimicrobiia bacterium | reverse complement strand
CTTGTCGCAGATCATGACGCCGGACGCCGTCCACGTCTCGCCGGGCAACAACCAGCTGAGCGCCGAATACAAGGGCCAGGACGAGGTGTTCGGCTACTACGGCAAGCTCGGCGAGCTCACCGATGGCACCTTCAAGGTGGAGGTGGAGAGCGTTCGAGCAGAAGGTGACGACAAGGTCATCACCCGGCATCGCAACCTCGGTCAGCGAGGGGGCAAGAATCTCGACGTGATGGAGACACTCACGTTCACGATTCAGGGAGGCAAGGTCAGCTCGATCGTGGAGGCGCCGGACGATCAGCAGGCGATCGACGATTTCTTGGGCTGAGCACGACTCGGGACGCGTACGCGCAGCCCAGCAAGGCACACATATCGCGGGCTCAATACGGCGAGGTCGCCGCGGGCGGTGAGTCCGCCCTCGAGCTGATCATGTCCGCGGCACGTTCCGCGATCATCACCGCGGGCGCGTTCAGGTGCCCCCGGGTGATGTTCGGAAGAACAGAGGCATCGACGACGCGCAGCCCTTCGATCCCGCGCACGCGTAAGCAGGGATCGACCACCGCCAGGTCGTCGCTCCCCATCTTGCAGGTCCCGGCAAGGTGCTGGAGAGATCTCGCCCGCGCGCGTACGAACGCTTCGATCTCGCCGTCCGTCTGTACGCGCGGACCGGGAATGAGCTCGGCGTCGACGTGGTCGGAGAGCGGCGTCGTGGCAGCGATCCGGCGCGCCAGCCGGAACCCGGCCACGAGCAGGTCGACGTCGCGCCGATCCGAGAGGTAGTTCGGATCGATCCGCACGGAATCCAGTGGATCTGTCGAACGAAGCTCGAGCGAGCCCGTGCTCTGCGGCTGGATGACCACCGGGCTGATGGCGAGCATCCTCGGCAACGACCGGCGGCGCCGGCCGGTGAGGACGAGCGCGCGATCACGGAGTCGCGCCGCCGCCCAGCGGGGCGTCAGATAGAGGGGCTGGAGCTCCGGCGCCGCGAGCAGCAGCTCGAGGTCGGGCGCGTCGAGCTCAGGATCGGTCTTGACGAAGGCGGCCGCCTCGGATTGGTTCGACGCGAGCCGCCCGCGCTTCGTGAGCGCATAGCGCAGCGAGCTGGCCGCGGACTCGATCACGGCCGGCGGGAGTCGCTCGAGCGTCAATCCGAGCGGGACGTGCACGTGGTCCTGGAGATTTCTCCCGACCCCCGGGAGGTCCTGCACCACGTCGATGCCGTGCCAGCGCAGCTGATCGCCCGGCCCCACGCCCGAGAGCAGCAGGAGCTGCGGAGAGTTGATGACACCACCGCTCAGGATCACCTCGTGTGCGCGTGCACGGGCCACCGATGCGTGGTGGCGGTATTCGACGCCCACCGCTCGCTGCCCCTCGAACAGCACCCGGGTGACGCGGGACTCGGTGACAAGCTGCAGATTCGGGCGCTCGAGCGCTGGGCGAACGTACGCGTCCGCGGTGCTCCAGCGCGCACCCCGATGCTGGGTGACGTACACACGGCCCACGCCTTCGAGGTCCTCGTGGAGCTGGTCATTGCGACGCATCCCCGCTTCGACTGCAGCGGCAATGAAGGCGTCGGTCGCGGGGTGCGGATCTCGTAGTGGCGTGATGCTGAGCCCGGATTCGCTGCGAGTACCGGGCCCACTGTCCGATCCGACGCGTTCGGCGCGTTCGAAGTACGGCAGCACGTCGTCGTAGCCCCATCCCTCGTTCCCGAGCCGGGCCCAGTGGTCGTAGTCGGCGCGGTGCCCTCGGAGATAGACCTGCGCGTTGATCGAGGAGGAGCCGCCCAGCACACGTCCGCGCGGCACCTTGATGCGGCGTCCTTCGAGGTGGGTTTGGGGCTCGGTGACGTACTCCCAGTCGAGCTCGGTGTGTTGCAGCCTCGTGAGTGCCGCAGGCACACGGATGGATCGCCGGCGATCGGCGGGACCGGCTTCGAGCAGCAGGACTCGCTTCCCGCCCGAGCTCAGACGATTGGCCAGGACACAGCCCGACGACCCCGCGCCGACAACGAGGTAGTCGTACTCCGCCACCGTCGAGGTCTCAGGGTTCTTCGTCGTCATCGTCCGGCGGCCACTTCGAGCGGCGTCATCCGGTAGAGGCGCGCGTCGGTCCTCACCGCGTCGCGCCCTCGACCCGGTCGAGCATCCTGGCGGCTTCGTCCAGCCGCGCGTCGGCTTGCGCCGAGTGGCGGAGCTGAAAGCTGCCACGACGCGCGATCGCGGCGAGCACGGGAAGCGCACGCCGGGCGAGCATCGGTTCGGGGAGCGCAAGGAACGAGCCCAGGAGCAACTTCATCGTCTCCGGCGACGAGAGAACCTCGAGCTCGGCGCCGGAATCGTTGCCGTGTGCGACCGAGATCGACGAACGGACCGGATACCAGCCACAGTCCCACCCATGGTCGGCGATGATCCAGCGCTGACGTTCGTCGCGGTAGCGCTCGCCCCGCTCGCGCGGCTCGTCGGTCAACACATCGCTCGGCACCCGCAGCGGCTTGCCGATCCCGGCCGCCTCGGGCCCGGCGCCGCCGTCGCGCACGACTACGAGATCGTCGCTCAGCGCGCCCCACCCGGCATCGAGCGCGGCGAGCACGAGGGTGGACTTCCCGGCGCCACTCTCGCCGAACACCACCATCGCGTCTTCTCGCAACCTGAGCGCACCGGCGTGGAGCACGAACAGATCATGCAAGCCGAGAACATGCGGTAGCGCGTAATGGAAGATGTAGCGCCACGCGTCCGCGAGATCGCCGTCGGTCCCGCCGAGCCGCAGGCCGGTCGATGTCGCGACCGCGGAGATGCAACCCTCGTAGGACAGGCTCAGGACATCGCCGCCGCGCCAGAGCTGCAGGCCTTCGTACGACTCGCTCGGCGGATCGGTCGGAAGCTGTGGAGCGTGTTGCGTGAAGCTGATGTCGATGCGTGCGGATCCTGGATGGCGCGGGAGTGCGCCGACGACGACGGCCATCGCCTCGGCACGTGAGAGGTCGGAAGCTCGAAACCGGACCGGGACTCCGCCCACATCGAGGATGCGCCCCGAGACAAGATCCTGAGCATCGTGGGAAGTATCCACTTCGGGCATCCTTGTGCCGATCGCGGCGGGACATTACCCTTGCGTGGCCAAAGTCCGGAGGAGCACCGATGCGGTACGAGCGGCCTGCGATCGAGGAACGAGTCGCGGTGGAGGCATTGCTCGGCCGTCCCGGGATCTCCGGCGGCGGCGGCGATCTTCAACCG
>JAPSGP010000397.1 GCA_031177445.1 Acidimicrobiia bacterium | reverse complement strand
GGCTCGTGGACGTCGTGCCCTCGCTCGAGAAGGTGCTCCTGACGGCGACCGGGAGCGAGGCCACGTTCCACGCACTCCGACTGGCGCGCACGGTCACCGGGCGCCGTCACGTGGTCAAGTTCCAGGGCTGCTACCACGGGTGGCACGACTCGGTCGCGATGAACGTGATCTCACCTGCCGAGCACGTCGGCGGCAAGGACCCGCTCTCGCAGGGGATCCTGCCGGAGGTGCTGGACGCGACGATCGTCTGCCCGTTCAACGACGCGGAGGCGGTCGAGCGGGCCCTCGTCGACCACGACGTCGCCGCGATCATCCTCGAGCCGATCCCGCACAACATCGGCGCGGTCCTGCCGAAGCCGGGCTTCCTCGAGCGGCTGCGCGAGCTCGCGACCCGGCATGGCACCGTGCTCGTCTTCGACGAGGTGATCACCGGCTTCCGCCACGGCCTGGGCGGCTACCAGGCGATCGCGGGCGTGACACCCGACCTGACGACGCTCGGGAAGGCCATGGCGAACGGCTGGCCGGTGTCCGCGCTCGGGGGCAAGGCCGAGCTGATGGATCTCTTCTCGACCACGCCGGGGCAGCCCGCCTTCTTCGCCGGCACGTTCAACGGCCATCCCGCGACGACCGCGGCGGCGCTCGCGACGCTCGACAAGCTCCAGCGCGAGCCGGTGCACGAGCACGTCTTCGGGCTCGGCGAGCGCGCCCGCGAGGGGTTGCGCGCGCTCTACGCGCGCCTCGGCGTCCCCGTCGTCGTGGCGGGCTTCGGCTCGGTCTTCGTCACGTACTTCCTCGAGGGGCCGGTGGAGAGCTACGACGACCTGCTCCGGAACGACGTCGATCTCTTCACCGGGTACCGGCGTGAATTGATGCGGCACGGGATCTTCGAGCTGCCGCTGAACCTGAAGCGGAGCCACTTCTCGTACGCGCACACCGGAGGTGACGTCGATCGACTGCTCGAGGCCACCGAGTCCGCGGTGACGGCAGCTCTGGCCGCCCGCTGATGGCGACGCAGGTCGCCTGCACGATCGACCTCGCCGAGGAGGGCAAGCAGCTCGGCCGGCTCGCGCTGCCCAAGCTCACGAACACGGGCGGCTGGGCGAGCACGTTCATCCCGATCGCGTCGGTCGCGAACGGCGACGGGCCGAACGTCCTCGTTCTCGCCGGCAACCACGGCGACGAGTACGAGGGCCAGGTTGCCGCGCTCCGGCTGATCCAGGAGCTCGAGCCGGAGCAGGTCGCCGGGCGCGTCACGGTCATCCCCGTGCTCTCGCCGGCCGCGTCGAAGGCGAACACGCGGATGTGGCCGTCGGGCATCAACTTCAACCGCTCGTTCCCCGGCGTCTGGGACGGGCGGCCGGACGAGCAGCTGGCCGACTACCTGACCCGCTTTCTGTTTCCGCCGGCCGACGTCGTCATCGACATGCACTCCGGCGGCCGCAGCGCCTGGTTCATGCCCTGCTCACACATGCACGTCGTCGACGACGCCGAGCAGCGCCGGGCGATGCTCGCCGGGATGCAGGCGTGGAACTCCGACTACCACTTCCTCTATGTCGACATCAACGGCACCGGCCTGCTCTGCGTCGAGGCCGAGCAGCAGGGCAAGGTCGTGATCACGACCGAACTCGGAGGCGGCGGCCGCGTACCCGCGGCGGTGCACGAACTCGCCTGGAGCGGGCTCAACAACGTGCTCCGGCATCTCGGCGTCCTCGAAGGCGAGGTCGTGACACGCGCCTCGATGGGTCTGCCCGACGCCGTCATCGTCGACGGACGCGACCCCGCCAACTACGTCGTCGCCCCCGAGGACGGGATCTTCGAAGCCCTGCTCGAGCCGCCGACGGGGGTCAAGGCGGGCGACCCGGTCGCTCGCCTCTGGTTCCCGGACACGCCCGCCCGGCCTCCCGAGGTGCTGCGCGCGCCGCTCGACGGCATCCTCGCAGTGATCCGCTCGATCCCGGCGACCGAGGCGGGCGACGGCGTCTTCACGACCGGCCAGGTCATCGAAGCGGCGGAGCTAGCCTGAACGTCGCCTACCCGTCCACGCACTGCCGCTTCAGCGTCGCCACCCGGGACGTCACGCCGCCCGTCGGGATCTACGCCCGCTCGTGGGGCGCCGCGACGCACGAGGTCGCCGAGGGTGTCCACCGGCCGTTCGCCGCCACCGCCGCGGTCTTCGCGCCGGTCGCCGGCGACGAGCCGACGCTCGCCCTCGTAGCCGTGGATCTCGGCTGGTTCCAGTACGCGCCGGACGAGCGCGAGCTGCGCGCCACGATTCTCCGCACCACCGGGCTGGACGAGGCTGCGCTCCTCATCAACCTGTCGCACACCCACGCGGGGGCGAACCTCAACTCCCAGCTCGCGGACAGGCCCGGCGGCGAGCTCATCCAGCCCTACCTCGAGCACCTGGCCGAGCAGATCGGCTCGGCGATTCTCGAAGCGCACCACACGCTTGCTCCTGCGTGGGTGACGTACGGAATCGGACGGTGCGCGCTCGCGACGAACCGTGACCTCCGGGACGAGAAGGCGGGGCGCTTCGCCGTCGGCTACAACCCCAACGCTCGCGCCGACGACACGATCCTCGTCGCGAGGGCCACCGGCGAGGACGGGGCGCCGCTCGCGACTCTCTTCAACTACGCCTGCCACCCGACGACGCTCGCCTGGGAGAACCGGTTGCTGTCACCGGACTTCATAGGGGCCGCGCGTGAGGTGCTCGAGAGCACGTACGGCATCCCGGCGCTCTTCCTGCAGGGCGCCTCGGGCGAGCTCGCGCCGCGCGACGACTACGTCGGCGACACCGCAGTCGCCGACCGCAACGGCCGCCAACTCGGGCACGCCGCGGCAGCGGCGATCGAGAGCCTGCCGCCGCCGGGGACGCAGCTCGTCTACGCGGGGATCGTCGCGTCCGGTGCCAACCTCGGCACGTGGGAGTACCGGCCGTCGGAGCCGGAACAGGTCCGCGCCGCCGAGCAGCTGGCGACGCGCGTCAGCCACGTCGAGCTTCGCCGCAAGGACGACGTCGGCGTCGTCGAGGCCGCCGCCGGCGCGACTCCCGACTCGGTCCAGGAGCAGGAGAAGGCCCTTCGCCGCCGCTTCCTGAGCGAGGCGCTCGGCGACGGGCCGGCTCACGCAATGCCGATCTGGACGTGGCGACTGGGCGAGGCGATGCTCGTCGCGATCCCGAACGAGCCGTACTCGGTGCTCCAGACGGATCTGCGGCGCCGGTTTGAAGGAACCCCGCTCCTCGT
>JAPSGP010000125.1 GCA_031177445.1 Acidimicrobiia bacterium | reverse complement strand
AACTGGCCCAACTCGTCCGCGGACGCCCGCCAGACCGGATCACCGATCGCGCACGGCAACTCGGCACAGAGCACGGTGCGGTCGGCGGGGTCGGTGCCGTCGCCGTCGCGATAGTTCTTGGGCTCCGACACGCGACTGAACGGCACGTCGAGCGCAGGGAAGTAGTGCGCGTCGTACTCGGTGTACTGCGGCCGGTCGAGGACGAGGTACACGAGCGTCAGCGCACGGAAGTCGAGCGCGGTGGCCGCATCGGACACCTCCGTGGACGGCGCGGGCCGGACCAAGCGCGGGAGCACGGGCAGCGGCAGCGTCGAGAACGCCTGCGCGACCTCGATCGGCGCCGCGCTCGCCACGTGCACGGTGACGCCGTCGCCGCGTAGGTCGAGCGCCAGCACCTCGGAATCGAGCCGAAGGTCGGCGCCCTCGCTCGCGGCCGCGTCACGCAGGGCGTCGACGATCGCGCCGAAGCCGCGGCGTGGGTAGTAGAAGTGGCCGGCATCGGGCGCGCGCCGGCGCGGTCGCGCCAGCTTGCGCACGAGGTCGCTCGTCGAGCGGGCTCCGACGCGGCGCCGGGCGAGCTCGCCGCTCAGTCCGTCGGGCTCGGCCGCCCAGATCTTGCGGACGTACGGGAAGTAGAAGCCCTCGGCCATGGTCGGGCCGAGATTGGCCCGGACGACCTCGGCGAACGTGTCGGCGCGCGGCCGCCGTACCGGCGCGACGAGGGCGTCCCGGACAAGTCCGAGGACGAACGCGCGCGGGAGCCGGCGAGCGAGATCGGCGGCCCGGGGCGGGAACGCGACCCAGCGGTTGGCCAGCCGAATGCGGCCGTGGCGCGGGCGGCGCTGGAGCTCGAGCCTGGGGAGTGACTGCAGCAGTGCCATGATCTCGGGCGCCGTCGAAGGGTGGAGCCGGTGGCTGCCGTGATCGACGCGTACTCCTGCGACGTCGAAGCTGCCGGCGAGGCCGCCGACGACCGAGGCCCGCTCGAACAGGACGACGGAGCGGCCCGACGTCGCGAGCCGGTACGCGGCGGCGAGGCCGGCCGGTCCCGACCCCAAGACTGCGACGTCCGCCGACTCGCTCACTCGTTGCCGTTGGAAGTGCGAGGAAACGCGATCACGTTGCCGGTGACCGCAACCGAGACGCGATCCCCGGGCTCGAACCACCGTCCTGGTCCCATGCGCGAACGAACCCGGGAGCCGTCGTCGAGCCCGACCTCGATCAGCTGGTCGTGGCCGAAGTACACGATCTCTCGCACCACGCCCTGGCCGTCGCCGTCGAGCCGGAGCCGGACGAGCTCGGGGCGAAGCACGACGTCGACGTCGCCGGTGGCGCCGCCGCTGGCACTGGCGCCGGCGATGGTCGCAGCGCGGAGCGGACCGACGGACGTCAGCACCGCGTTCCCGTGGTCGACCGAGCCCGGCAGCAGATCGGCGTCGCCGACGAACGTCGCGACGAAGCGGTCGACCGGGTTCGCGTAGAGCTCGGAGGGCGCGTCCGTCTGCAAGACCCGGCCCCGGTTCATGACCGCGATGCGGTCGGCCAGGCTCAGGGCCTCCTCCTGGTCGTGGGTCACGAAGATCGCGGTGGCGTTGGCGGCGTGCAGGATCGAGCGCACCTCGGCTCGCACGTGCACCCGCAGCGCGGCATCGAGGTTGGAGAAGGGCTCGTCGAGCAGCACCAGCGCGGGTCGCGGGGCGAGCGCCCGGGCGAGCGCGACCCGTTGCTGCTGTCCGCCCGAGAGCTCGTGTGGCATCCGCTGCTCGCTACCGGTCAGGCCCACGAGCTCGAGCAGCTCCGCCACTCTTGCGGCGCGCTGCTGTCGTTCACGCACGCCGTAGCCGACATTGCCGGCCACCGACAGGTGCGGGAAGAGCGCGAAGTCCTGGAACACCACCCCGATCCGGCGTCGCTCCGCTGGCACGAACCGGCCCGGGGCAGCCACCTCGTCGCCCGCGAGGACCACGCGCCCCGCGTCGGGCCGGTCGAAACCCGCGACCAGGCGCAGCGTGGTCGTCTTGCCGCAGCCACTCGGCCCGAGCAGCGCCAGGATCTCGCCGTCATGGACCTCGAGGTCGATCCCGTCGACGGCGCGCACTGCGCCGAACGACTTGTGCAGGCCCACCAGCTGCACGCGCGCGTCAGAGGCCTCGACCGTTCGTGCGCGCTTCGTGTTGGTTCCGATACCAAACACAGAGAGTCAGGGTATCCTCACCTGAATCGTCGATTTCAGGAGCGCCTCGTGGCCGAGATGCACGACACGACCGAGGAGTACCTCGAGACGATCCTCGAGATCGAGGAGGAGGGCGTTCCGCCGTTGCGTGCCCGCCTGGTCGAGCGCCTGGGCCTGTCAGCCGCGGCCGTGTCGGAGACGGTCGACCGGCTCGTGCGACTCGGCTACACCGAGCTGCTCGACGACCGCACGCTTCGCCTGACCGAGAAGGGTCGCAAGCTGGCGACCTCCGTCGTCCGGCGGCACCGCCTGGCCGAGCGTCTCCTCACCGACGTCATCGGCCTCGAATGGGAGAAGGTCCACCGAGAGGCGGCGCGGTGGGAGCACGCGATCTCGGCCGACGTCGAGGAAAAGCTGGTCGAGCTGCTCGGCGACCCGACGACCTGCCCGCACGGCAACCCGATCCCGGGCTCGAAGCGGCGCTCCACCGGCAAGCCCACGACCTCACTCGTGAAGGCGCAACCGGGACGGGTCACGGTTGCCCGCATCAGCGAGAAGCTCGAGCTCAGCGACGAGGCCCTCCAACTCGTGGCCAAAGCCCGCCTCATCCCCGGCTCCACCGCGACCGTCGTGCGCAGCGACCCCACCGGCGTCGTCGTCGACACGCCCGCGGGCGAGCACACCGTGCCCACCGCCGTCGCCGAGCAGATGTACGTCACCAAAGGCGCCGCGTAGGCGCCGACTCGTCGGGCGGTCAGGCGCCTCCGGCGACGGCGGGGACGATGCTCACGGTCTGGTTGGGCTCGACGGCGGTGTCGAGGCCCTGCAGGAAGCGGATGTCCTCGTCGGCAACGAAGACGTTGACGAAGCGGCGGAGCTGGCCCTGGTCGTCGAAGAGGCGCTCGCCGAAGCCGGGGTGCTGGACCTCGAGCTGCTTGAGCACCTCGGAGACGCTCGAGCCGTCGACCGAGACCTCGGCCGCCCCTCCGGCGAGCTCCCGAAGTTGGGTGGGGATGCGAACGGTGACTGCCACTTGGTCACTCCTCGATCTGGTCGGGGCCGAATGCATCGTGGAATGCGTCGAGCGTGGGCGCGATGACCGCCGTGGGCCCGCCCCCGGGCGTCACCGCGTCGAGCGTCTTGAGCCCGTGACCGGTGATGTAGACGACGACCCGCTCGTCGGCGCGCACCACACCGTCGGCGGCGAGCCGTTGCAGCGACGCGATCGTCACGCCACCGGCGGTCTCGGCGAAGATCCCTTCGGTGCGCGCCAGCAGCCGGATTCCCTCGACGACCTCGTCGTCGGAGACCGCCGCCAGCCCACCGCCGCTCTGGCGCACCGCGTCGAGCGCGAAGTAGCCGTCGGCCGGGTTGCCGATGGCGAGCGACTTGGCGATCGTGTTCGGCTTGACCGGCCGAATCGTGTCACTGTCCTCGAGGTACGCCGTTGCCACGGGCGAGCATCCCTGTGCCTGCGCGCCCGACACCCGCACCTGCGCGGGCGCGTCGATCAAGCCCACCGTGTGCAGCTCGTCGAAGCCCTTCCTGATCTTCGTGAGCAGCGAACCGCTCGCGATCGGCACCACGACGTGATCGGGAGGCTCCCATCCCAACTGCTCGACAGTCTCGAACGCGAGCGTCTTCGAGCCCTCGGCGTAGTACGGCCGAACGTTCACGTTGACGAACGCCCACCGGTACGTGCCGGCCAGCTCGGCGCAGAGTCGGTTGACGTCGTCGTAGTTCCCGTCGATGGCGACGACGTTGCCGCCGTACACCGCGGTGGTGACGATCTTCTGTTGCTCGAGGTTGGCGGGGATGAACACGAAACTCCGCAGCCCCGCGTGCGCGGCGTGCGCCGCGACCGAGTTCGCGAGGTTCCCGGTGGACGCGCAGGCCGCGGTCTTGAACCCGAACTCGAGTGCCTTCGACAACGCGACCGACGCGACCCGGTCCTTGAACGAGTTGGTGGGGTTGAGCGTGTCGTTCTTCACCCACACTTCGCCCAGCCCGAGCTCGGCCGCCAGACGGTCGGCGCGCACGAGCGGCGTGAAGCCGGCACCGAGATCGACGGCGTGGCTGTAGTCGACCGGAAGAAGATCGGCGTAGCGCCAGATCGCGTGCGGCCCCGCCTCGATCTTCTCCCTGCTGATCGACTCGCGGATGGCGTCGTAGTCGTAGCTGACCTCAAGCGGCCCGAAGCACCACTCGCAGGTGTAGATGGGGGCGACCTCGTACTCGCGGCCGCACTCCCGACAACGAAGGCCTTGCACGTAGTTCCCGTAGCCGGGCTTCCCGGAACTCCAGATCGTCGACACGCCGATGCTCCTTTCGCGGCTCTCCGGGGCGGCTTGCCCGCCCTCTCTCGACGCGCTCTCGAGCACCTCGAGCGGAGGACCGCTCATCGGCTGCTCATCGTTCAGGCATTGGCACCTGGCGCCCACCATCCGGGTGATGGCGAGTCACTGGTTGCCGCGGCGTCACGGGGCCTGTCCCTCAGCCGCTCTAGATGAGCGCGTTCGCCGTCAAACCTAGCAAAGCAGCCCGCCTCGACCCGAGGGATTGACGGGTGCTCATACGCTGATGCCATGCGGCGTCCCACCGAGGCTCTCGACCTCGACTCGCTGGTCGAGGCCAAGCGCCGGCTCGATCTCGCCATCTCCGTGTGCCTACCGGCCCGGGACGAGGAAGCGACCGTGGGCGCCATCGTCGCCGGTGTCCGCGAGCAGCTCGTCGATGGCACCGGGCTGGTCGACGAGGTCGTGGTCGTCGACGACGGATCAGTCGACGCCACCGCCGCGCTGGCACGCGCCGCGGGCGCGCGCGTCGTCCGCGCCGACGAGACGCTCGCCGATCTCCCGTCCGGCAGCGGCAAGGGCAACGCACTGTGGAAGTCGCTGTACGCCTGCGACGGCGACCTGCTGTGCTGGCTCGACGCCGACATCCGCAACTTCGATCCCCACTTCGTGACCCGGCTCGTGGCACCACTGCTCACAACGCCCGACGTGGCACTCGTCAAGGGTTTCTACCGGCGCCCGCTCGCGGGCGAGCCCTCCGGCGGCGGCCGCGTGACCGAGCTGATGGCGCGACCGGCGCTGTCGTACCTGTTCCCGACGCTTACGCGGTTCGTGCAGCCGCTCGCGGGCGAGTACGCGGGCCGGCGCGTCGTCCTCGAGTCGATCCCGTTCGTCGAAGGATGGGGCGTCGAGATCGGCATGCTCATCGACGTCGCATCACGCTTCGGCGTGCACGCGGTCGCGCAGGTCGATCTCGGCGTGCGCGAGCATCGGAACCGGCCGCTCGTCGAGCTGGGTCCGCAGGCGATGGCGGTGCTCGTCACCGTGCTACGGCGCGCCGGGATCGACTGCTGCGATCCGCCGTTCCGGACCGATCTCGTCCGCTTCGACGACGGCCTCGGCATGGAGCAGGTCGCGGTCGAGGTCCGGGAACGACCGCCGATGATCACCGTCCCCGCCTACGCCGCCAAGTTCGGCCGCGAGCAGACCGCCTGACCGGCCCGCGACGGCGGAGCCGGCGAGCGCACGTCGGGGACGCAGCGCGCGCGAGGGGCGAGCGCATGCCGGTGTGCCGACGAGCGAGTTGCACACGCAGCGAGCCGCGATGCGGCGCGGAAGGCGCCGCCGTAAGCGCCGCGAGGCTGCGGCCGAGCGAGGAGGTACCCCGGCGTGCGATCGTCCCGGATCCTTCCGAGGACTTACCGCTCGAGCGCATGGCGGCCGGCTTCGAGCGCGGCCTCCTCGACCAGGAGCGCAGCTCGTGAGTACGCCTCGCCGATCTGCCACACCCGATCCGTGAGCGCGAGCACCTCCACCGGCCCGTGCACGGAGAGCTCGTCGCGCGCCTCCTGGGTCACCTGCCCGACGACCACCGCTCGCCGTCGCACCCCTTCGCCCGCGGCCCAGTCGAGCACGCCACCGACGACCTTCCCCGCGAAGCTCGTGGCGTCGAGGCGGCCCTCCCCCGTGACGACGAGGTCGACGTCGACGAGCGCCGTGTCGAGTCCCGCGGCCTGGGCAACCACGTCGAAGCCCGGCTCGAGGGTGGCGCCGATCGCGGCCAGGCCGCCGGCGAGACCACCGGCTGCTCCTCCGCCCTCGAGCGCGGTGACGTCGACGCCGGTACGGCGCTCGTACTCCTCGCCCAAGCGGACGAGCCGGCGGGCGAGCAACGAGATCTGCGCCGCGGTGGCGCCCTTCTGGGGCCCGTACACGGTCGCGGCGTCGAGGAACAACGTGTCGACGTCGCACGCGACGGTGACCTCGGCGCCGCCGAGCGACCACCCCAGCGCATCGACCGCGCCGAGCCCGCCGTCGGTGGTGGCGCTCCCGCCCACCCCGACGATCACGCGGCTCGCGCCGCCCCGCAGCGCGGCGGCGACGAGCTCGCCGGTGCCGCGGGTGCTCGCCCGGAGCGGGTCGTTGCGACGCCCGACGAGCGCGAGGCCGCTCGCCTGCGCCATCTCGACCACCGCCACGCCGCCGGGCAGCACGCCCCACTCGGCCTCGACCCGATCGCCCAGGGGGCCCGTGACGGTCGTGCGCCGCCGTGTGCCCCCTCGTGCCACGAGCAGCGAATCCAGCGTCCCTTCACCACCGTCGGCGAGCGGGAGCTCGCGAACATCGTCGTAGCCGGCGGCTCGCAGCCCCGCGGCCATCGCCGCCGTCGCCTGTGGCGCCGACAGGGTCCCCCGGAACTTGTCCGGACAGGCAAGGGCGCAACTCACGATGGATAGATTGCACCGCGGACCCATCCCTACGACGAAGGCCGGCCGTGCTCGAACGAGTCCCCCTCCTCGACAAGGATCTCACTGCCTACGCCCCGATCGTGGGGGACGAGACGGTCGATCGGATCCGAGCGCTGGCCGAGCCGTTCCGGGGTGCCAGGATCCTGCACATCAACGCCACCGCGTACGGCGGTGGCGTGGCCGAGCTGCTCGCCACCCACGTCCCCCTCCTCCTGGACCTCGGCATCGATGCGGAGTGGCAGGTCATGCGCGGAAGCGACGAGTTCTTCGCGGTCACGAAGTCGATGCACAACGGCCTCCAGGGCGCCGACGTGGAGTGGTCCGAACGCGAGCAGCACATCTATCTCGAGCACACCCTCGCCAACGCCCTCCAGGTCGAGGGCGAGTGGGACTTCGTGATCGCACACGACCCGCAGCCGGCCGCGCTCAGAAGCTTCGTCTCCGACCCGGCCTTGCGGGGGCCCGATACGACCTGGGTCTGGCGCTGTCACATCGACCTCACCGACGCCAACCCGTTGATGTGGGACTTCATTCGTCCGTTCGTGGAGTTGCACGACGCGTCCGTCTGGACCATGAAGGAGTTCGTGCCCGACTCACTGTCGATGGAGCGCGTCGTGCACGCGCCGCCGTGCATCGATCCTCTCTCGGTGAAGAACCTCGACCTACCGTTGCCGTTCGCCGAGGAGCTCTGCCGCCAGTACGGGATCGAGGTCCGCCGGCCGATCGTGTGTCAGGTCAGCCGCTACGACCCGTGGAAGGACCCGGTCGGCGCGATCAAGGCGTTCCATCTCGTGCGCGAGAAGGTCACCGATGCCCAGCTCGTGCTCGCGGGCTCCATGGCCACCGACGATCCGGAAGGTTTCCACGTCTGGG
>JAPSGP010000396.1 GCA_031177445.1 Acidimicrobiia bacterium | reverse complement strand
GCTGTGCGCTGCACGAGCTCATGGCGGCGTTCCAGGCATCGAAGCTCGTCGTGCAGCGCACAGCCATCGAGGTCGTCGACAAGGCGCTCCAGCTGAGTGGCGGCGCGGGGTACTTCAGCGCCAGCCCGCTCGCCCGCTGGTATCGAGATGTACGGGCGGGGCCGTTCATGCAGCCGCTGTCGGTGAACGACGCGCACGAGTACATCGGTCGAGTCGCCCTCGGCCAGGCTCCTGTCGTGGAGCTGTGAGCCTCGACGGGTGTCGGGGCGGGGAGCCGCGTCGTCGCGCTCGGCGCCGCCTCCGTGTGGCGTAGTCGACGAGCACCCGAACACGCCCGTTCGGGCGTGACGACGACCTCGCCATCTCGCTCGTTTCATGCACGGGTTTGGACGTTTCTGAACGCGCCTAGCAGCAGTCGTCCGCGTGTTCGGCGCGAAGTGCCTCCAGGCCTTCGCGCACCACGAACACCACGACACCGAGCGCCGCGGCGGGGTCGGCCCACCACCAGCCGAAGAGCGAGTTCAGCACCAGCCCGCTGAGGACGACCGCGGACAGGTACACGCACGCGGAGGTCTGCCGGCTGTCGGACTCCACGGCCCGGCTCGCCATGGCAGTACCCACGCGTCGCTTCGCCCTCGCAAGAACAGGCATCACGAGCAGCGAAGACCCAGTGAGGACGATGCCGACGATCGAGCTGTCCGGTCGATCGCCGCCGACGAGCGATCGCAACGCATCCTGAGTGACCCAGGCGGCCAGCACGAAGAAGGCGCAGGCGATGAGCCTCAAGGCTCGCCGCTCGGCGTGCTCGGCCCGCTCGGGATCGGCGCGTTCCGCGCAGAGCCGCCAGACGATGACAGAAGCGGACAGCGATTCGATCCCGGAGTCCAGACCGAAGCTGAGCAAGGCGTCAGAGCCGGCACCGACGGCCGCAGCGATCGCCACGACGCCCTCGCCGAGGTTGTAGATGATCGTGAACCAGCCGAGCCAAAGGGCCCGGCGGATGAGTGACTCGCGCGCCACCGAGACCACATTGCGACGTTAGGGCGTCAGCGGAGAGCGAATCAGGGATCGGCAGTGCGGCAGCGATCCGACGTGGCTTGCTACTCGTCGAGCACCGCGAGGTCGAGCATGGCGAGGCGCTCGGGGTCGGAGAGGGCGTCGATCTCGACGATCTTGCCGTTGCGCACGATGAAGGCCATCACCGAGAACGGCCGGCCCTGCGGAGCCACGACTACGCCCGCCACGCCGTTCACGATCGCCGGCCGCACGAACGGCGACAGCCGGGAGTAGGTGATCGCGCCCGAGGCGACCTCGTGCGCGCCTCGTACGACACGCGTCACGTTTGGGCGCAGCGCGCCACCGTCGGCGCGCAGCACGACGTCGGGATCGAGCACCGCGACCAGCGCGTCGAAGTCGCCGTCCCGGGACGCGGCGAAGAAGGCGTCGACGACCCGGCGCTGCTCGGCCAGGTCGGCATCTGGGGTCGGGGCGCCCTGCACCCGGCGCCGAGCCCGGCTGGCGAGCTGGCGGGCCGCGTCGGGGGAGCGGCCCACGATGGGCGCGATCTCGTCGAACGGCACCGCGAACATGTCGTGGAGCACGAACGCCAGGCGCTCGGCGGGGGAGAGCGCCTCGAGCACCACGAGCAGCGCCAGCCCGACCGAGTCGGCCAGTAGCGCCGCCTGCTCGGGGTCGGGATCGTCCTCGCGGCGCACGATCGGGTCGGGCACGAAGGCTTCGAACGGGTCCTCGCGCCGGGTCGCGCGTGAGCGCAGCATGTTCAGGCACACCCGAGCGACCACTGTCGTCAGCCAGCCGCCGAGGTTCTCGATCTCGTTCTCGTCGGAGCGGTTGAGGCGCAGCCACGCCTCCTGGACGGCGTCGTCGGCCTCGCTCAGCGACCCCAGCATCCGGTAGGCGACCGCCCGCAGCCGGGTCCGGTGATCCTCGAAAGCCTCGGTCACCCAGGTGTTCTCGTCCATCGGTCACATTCCTCCGTCATGGCGGGTCATCGAGTTGACCAACAAAAACGAACGGATGTGACAAGGAGGGAGCGACATGGCTTCCCAGAGAATTGCAGTTACGGGTGCTACCGGACGGGTGGGCCGCCACGTCGTCGACGTCCTCCACGAGTGGGGCGCCACCGTGGTCCCGATCAGCCGCGCCCACGGCGTGGACCTGATCACGGGCGAAGGGCTCGCCGACGCGCTCACGGGCGTTGACGCTGTGGTTGACGCCGCCACCGCGCCGTCGCCCGAGGGGGCGAGCGGGTTCTTCAGCGCGGCCACCCGGAACCTGCAAGAGGTCGGCGCCCGCGCCGGTGTGCAGCGCCTCATCGTGGTGTCGATCATCGGGACCGACCGGTTCGGCCCTGGCGGTCTCGGCGACTACTACGTGGCCAAGGTCGAACACGAGCAGTCGGCGTTGGCCGGGCCGATCCCGGCCCGCATCCTGCGGGCAGCCCAGTTCCACGAGTTCGTCCCCCAGCTCGTGGAGTGGGGCACCCACGGCGACGTCGCCTACGTGCAGAACATGCGCACACACGTGGTCGCGGCCCGCAAGGTTGCCGAGGCGCTCGCCGACCTCGCGGTCGACCCGGGCTCGGCGCCGGCGCCGCCGGGCACGCCGATCCTCGAGATCGCCGGGCCGCGGGAGGAGAACCTGCTCGACCTCGCGGTCCTGCTCACGGCGCGGCGCGGCATGCCGCTGCACGTCGAGGCCGTGAGCGACCCGTCCGACCCCAACAGCGAGGTGTTCGAGTCAGGAGGCCTGCTCCCCGGCCCGTACGCCACGCTTGCCGGCCCCACCTTCGAGGAGTGGCTCGAGGCCGAAGTGGCCCTCGCGCGGTCGTAGGCCTGGGCCGGCCGTCAGCTGCCATCGCCCGGCGCGTCGCTCCCCTCGGCGCGCCGGGCGAGTCGCGTTCATGCGGCGATGGTTCGGTCACATTCCTTCGTCGTCGCGGGTCATGGAGACGGGCGTCGCCAGCAAGATCAAGATGATCTGGCGCCTGTTCATGCAGGGCGCCGACAGCCGGGTCCCGTTCCCCGGCGTGGCCGCCTTGTTGCAAGCGCTGCATCGCGGCGCCTCCGGGTTCGAGGCCAACCCGATGCTCTACGTGTCCCGGGCGCCCTGGAGCATCTATGAGGTACTGGACGAGTTCTTCAACCTGCACGAAATCCCGGTCGGCCCGATCCTGTTCCTGCGCGAATGGGGACTGACCTTGCAGAGCCCGCTGCCGCGGCGCGCGCAGGACCACAAGCTCGAC
>JAPSGP010000124.1 GCA_031177445.1 Acidimicrobiia bacterium | reverse complement strand
GCTCGGCGCTCGAGTCTCGAAGCGCCGAGCTCTTCCGGGCACGGATCCCGAGCGACCGGCCATGGATGTGGAAGGACCCTCGCCTTTGCCTCCTGCTTCCCTTCTGGCGGTTGGTGCTCGACCCTCCACTGGCGGTCACGATGATCCTCCGCTCGCCGCTCGAGGTCGCGCGGTCGCTCCAGGTCCGCAACGGGACCGATCCCGACCTGGGGCTCGCGCTGTGGGAGCACTACAACCGAACGGCGGTTCACGCCTCTGCGGGGCTGCCGACCTATGTGGTCGACTACCGCGATCTGGTCGAGGAGGCACCAGCGGTGATGGGAGTGATCGCCGAGTTCCTGCGGGGCGCTGGCGTGGCGCCGGAGGCGCCCGACCTCGACGCCGCGTCAGCGGCGATCGTTGCGCCGTCCCCGGGGGAGCTCGACTCCTCGTTCCGAAACCGAGCGATTCCCGACTCCGTGGCCGAGCTGTACCGGGTGCTGCTCGATGCTCGCGGACCCGCGCCTGCCGACCTTGCGGGATCGCTCCCCCCGGCATCGTCCTCGCTGCACGAGATCTTCGACGAAGCGCGGCGAATGGGCTACGAGAGCTTCAAGGTGCGACGTTCCGACGCGACTGGGGTCACTGCACGCGCCGAAGGAACCCGTCAGGGTTGAAGGTGAGCCCGTAGCGCTCCAGGTCGGGATCGGGAGCGAAGTCCCCCCGGGTGTTGATGATGCGCTTCACCGCTTCGCCGGGCCCGGGCCCGAAGCTCGGCCACACCGGGTGGCCGTTGACGATCGTGTCCTCCATCACGACGTAGGACCCGATCGGAACCAACGGCGAGTACTGGCGGAATTCCGCCATCATCCTCGCCCTGCTTCCCCGCGACCCGAGCACGACCATTGCGTTCGGATGCTCGCCGAGGATCTCGCGCACGCGCTCTGCGGTGGCGTCGACCACCGGATTGGCCTTGAGATACGTGACACGTGGGTGCTCCGGTCGTGATGCCTTCTTGGGGTCGATCGACAGCACCCGACCATGATCGAGCAGGTCGCAGATCGAGGCCAGGAAGCACGCCCGCCCGCCATCGCCGGTACCAGTCTCGACGATCCAGTCCGGCCGGATGCGCGTGATGATCTCCTGATATGCGAGCAAGTCCGTCGGAGGCTGCGAGACGGACTGCCCGAGCCAGGTCGTCTTCTGCCACGCATGGCTCCGCCAGAGCGCATCGATGAACTCTTCCGACAGCTCCTCGGGAATCGGCTGTGGCGACTCGGGGAGTGCGTCGGGGTCCAGGGCGGCAGCCTTGAAGAGGTTGGCGGCAATACGACGGCGAGCCTTGGTTCGGATCGCCCGCGGCCCGCTTCCGACGTAGTGCATCGTCTTGCCCGGCCCCCGGAATCCCCGGCCCCGGATCTCGGCGTAACGCTGCGCGTAGCCCGCGATCCGTCGCCGGCGCTCGTCGCTGTCGAGCTCGTTCGTGGTCGTGCCGCCGTGCAGCTGGTGGAACGACCCTTCGCCGAGGATCGTCGTGACGTTCACGTCCGGAGACGAGCCCAGCCGCTCGAAGAGATCGAGATTCGCATACTCGCCACCAGCCTGCGAGAACGTCTCGTCGAACGCACCCACCTGCTCGACGAGGCTGCGCGGCACGAACAGGCAGTTGCTCTCCCACACGCCGTCGAACCAGTCACGATCACCGATGAAGTGGCCGATGTCGAAGAGCCGGTATCCGTCGGTCGGCCAGTCGATCTCCTTGAAGAGGCGATCCTCGTAGGCCTGGTCGTATCCCGCCTGCATGACGTCGCCCTGCTGACCCGGGCCCACGTACCACTGCTGGGTGGCGACGACCGCGGGCGAATAGGTCTCGAGGCCGAGAATCCCGAATCGCAGCACACCAGGCGTGAGCACATGGGCGCCGTCGATCATGAACGCGAACGTCTTGCCGCGTGCGAGCGAAAGACCCCGATTCAGGGCGTACACCGGAGACGGAGTGGCCTCGTGACCGAGGTCGACGTATCGGAACTCCGCGCCGAAGCTCCGGACGAGCTCCTCGCCGAGCTTCTCCTCGTCGTTCGATCCGTTCTCGACGACGATGACCTCGTAGTCGAGGTCATCGACGCCTTGCTGGTACGCACGAGACAGGGAGTAGAGGGTGCGCTCGGCTTCGCGCCGCATGTTGTAGAAGACGATGATGACCGAGAGGTCGTTTCCCACCGCCGGTGTCGACCGAGCAAGCGGAGGGCGTGAAAGAACGCCGGACTGCGGCTGCGCCGCCGGGCGACTCGTGCCGGACCGACGCTTCCGCCAGACGGCCCCCGCCCACCCGGTTCGTTCCATGGGTTCGTCGATCTCGTGCCGGGCGCGGAACGTCTCGACCGCCTGCTGAACCTCGGGAGTCTGCTGGTTCTCCACGATCACGTAGCCGCCGACCACCACCTTGTCGTAGAGGGCCTCCAGGACAGCGACGACGTCGTCAGCGACGTCCTCGTCGATCCGGAGGAGCGCGATGCGCTCGATGCCGGCGTCCCTGAGGGCGTCGACGACCTCACCCTGGACGAAACGCACCCGCTCGTCGAGCAGGTCGAAGCGGGAGAACCCGTCGCGCACGCTGTTGAGGTCGGAACCGAGGTCGGCCAGGGTGGGCTCGCCGTTTGTGTCCGGAGCGCTCGCCGGACCGCTTCGCGGCGCGGCATGGAACCGGTCGACGACCCAGACCTGCGGAGCATCGAGTTCGTGCGCCTCGAGGAAGCCGCGCATGAAGATGGCGCCTCCACCTCGCCCGGTCCCGCACTCGACGAAGTCGCCCTCCGTGCTGTCGGTGCGGAGGACGTCGAGGTACTCCTGGAGTTGATCGAGCCGGACCCGCCCCATGGTGGTGTAGGGGAAGTAGTCCGCGATCTCTCGCGAGTTCGTGTCGTATATTCCCGAGCGCCGCACCGCTTGGAGCTCGCGCAGCTCGGGCTTCATGAACCGGGTCGGGTCGCGCAGCACACTCATGTCGGGCTTCCGTCCCCGGTCGAGGGCGCGGACGAGATGCTCGATTCGGAGCTCGTTGTCGAGGTAGTGCTCGTCGAGCAGCGCGCCCTTCAGGAGGTCGAGATAGCGCGTGGCGGCACGGTCGAGCTGCCGCTCGCCGTGATAGAAGACGTTGTGCTGGAACAGCATCGCCTGAAGTCGCACCGACTCGGCGAGATCCAGGAGTCGCGCTCGGCCCTCGCTGCTCTCGAGCCAGTCGAGTGTGCGGGCGAGCTCGGGTTGCCGTTCGAGGCGCTCCTCCTCGGCCACGACGGCGAGGCCGAAGTAGATCGGGAGCACGACACGCCGGAGTGGCTTGTCGTACTCCTCCATGAAGTCGTCGAGCGCGGTCATGACGCCGTTGCGGGGGCCGCCCTCCATCTCGGCGTTGAACATCGTCGGGTTCAACCCCCCGCCGGGCAAGAGCTTCTTGCGGTCCATCCGCATGCCGCGCTGCGCGTACGGCTGCCGGAACTCCTCGGGGATCCGATCGGGTGCGTAGTAGAGGTCGCGGCGCCCATACGGCCAGCAGACGTCGTGCATGATCAGCACCGGGAGCGGCTCCCCTGCCTCACGGGCGACGGCGCTGATCATCCGCAGCTCGTGGTACACGGTGTACCAGTTGTGGTCACCGTCGATGAGCGCGGCGTCCATGGGCGGCAGCGTGGGCAGCACGTTGTGGCTGATGTCGCGGTAGAGCGTGTAGCGGCCCGCGAACTGGTTCTCGTGCTCGGCGGGGTCGAACTCGGGCTCAGGATCGATGACGTGCAGCTCGGCGTCGGCGCCGAGGCGCTCGAGCATGAGCTCCGTGGTCTCACCCCGCAGCGCGCCGATCTCGACGATTCGTCGCGCGCTGGCCGCCTCGAGCACCGGGGCGATCACGAGGTCCCAGAACGGAAACATGGCTGTCGGAGCGTACCGCCGCCATCCGCGGCAACCGTGACCTCGACCGCCGCCATCATTTCCCCGCCCGGCGATTGTGGCCGGCGGGCGAGGTTTGGCGGCATGCCCGCGGGAAGTGCTGAAAGTCCAAATCGGCGCGTTGACGTCTCGCCAGTCGCACCGCCCCGGGGACCGACATGAGCACGGATGAGGCGCGTTACGCGGTCGAGACTTGGTTCTTCGCGGCCTCGTCGTATCCGGCCCAGCAAGCAGTGCCACTGGTCATCTGATGCGTGAGGTCGGCAGCACGCTCATCGCCGGCCGCGCGGTCCGACCTTGAGGACGAAGGCATCGCGCCCACCCGAGGGGCTGGTTCCCGGCCCGCCTCCGGAGGTCGGAAAATCGGATGAGTCGGTCCTGCCGGTGACATAGGCGCTCCCCCGGCGGTCGACGGCGACCGCTCGGGCGAAGTCGCGCGCCGACCCGCCGAGGAACGTCGCGTACTCGAGCGCACGCCCCCGGGGGTCGAGCTTGGCGACGAACGGGTCCTCACCGCCACCGAGCCCGGGACCGGGCTTGGTGACCGGAAAGTCGGTCGATCCGGCCGCACCGGCGACGTACGCGCTTCCCTCACGGTCGACCGCGATCCCTCGGCCTCGATCCAGCCCGCCGCCGCCGAGGTAGGTGGAGTAGACGAGCTCGGATCCTCGCCGATCGAGCCTGGCGACGAAGGCGTCCTCACCGCCGTGGAAGCGCCGCTCGAACGCGCCCTTCGTGGTCGGGAAGTCGGCCGACTCGGTCCAACCCGTCAGGTAGGCGCTCCCGCCGTCGTCGAGCGCGATGCCCTGGGCCCGATCGAGCGCGTCGCCGCCGAAGGTCGTCGAGTAGCCGAGCTTCGAGCCGGCCCGGTTCAGCTTCATCACGAACACGTCCTCGGCCGCCTTCGGGCGTGGCGCGCGTCCGCCACGATCCGCCGGGAACGCAGGCGACGAGGTGCTGCCGGTCACGTACGCGTTTCCACTCGGGTCGAGCGCGATGTCGGTGGCGGCCTCGAAGCAGATCCCGCCCACGAAGGTGGAGTAGACGAGTCTCGAGCCGTCCGAGTCGAGCTTGGCGACGAACACGTCGAGCACCGTGGGCCGGCCGTTGTGCGTCGTGTCGTACGCGCCGGGCGTGGTGGGGAAGTTCGGTGACCCGGTCCCGCCGCTCACGACGGCATGACCGGCGCGGTCGACAGTTATCGCGGCGCCGAAATCACCGGCGATCTCGCTGCCGCCCAGAAACGTCGAGTACAGCAGGTTGGACCCCGTGCGATCGAGCTTGGCAACCCACACGTCCTCGTAGCCGCTGTGCGTCGTGTCGAAAGCGTTCGAGGTCGTCGGGAAGTCGGCCGAGGCCGTGCCGCCGCTCACGTACGCCTGCCCCTCACCGTCGACCGCGATCGCCAGCCCGGCCTCGGACCGGCTGCCACCGAGAAGCGTCGCGTACTCGAGCTCACCCGACGGGTCGACCTTCGCCACGAACGCGTCCGCGCCCCCGCTGTGCTCGGTGTCGTAGGTCCCGGGCATCGCGGGGAAGTCGGCCGAGACCGTCTGGCCCGTGACGTACGCGTTCCCGGCCTCGTCAACCGCGATCGCGATCGCGAAGTCGTTCGCGGCCCCTCCGAGCCGCGTCGAGTACGAGAGGTCGAGCGACAGCGCGCGCAGGATGGCGCTTCGCATGTGCGGCGACAGCACGGCATCGGCAATCCGGTCCGAGAGGCGCTCGCGATAGGACACTGGCGCTACCGGGGTGATGCGGCCCGGCGGGCACTCGTCGTCGCCCTGCGAGCTCGCGCGCTGCTCGACGGCGGACACCAGACTGAGCCCGAGCGCGATGACCAGCGGCATGCCCAGCAGCGCGCGCACACGCCACCACCGTCGCCAGTTCGGGCCCTGGTGGCTCATCGCTGGAGATGCTCGGGGGCCGGTGTGCGACATGCGCGGCCGCGACACTCCATCGCCTTGGCGAGGAGCGCTTCGAGATCCCGCTTGACCGAGGCGTACGACGGATCCGCCGCGAGGCTCGCCTCCTCGTATGGGTCCTGTGCGAGGTCGTAGAGCTCCTCGCTTCCGTCCTCGTAGCGGATGTACTTGTAGCGCCACGTGCGCACGCCGTCACCCTGCGGCTGCGGGTCGTCGCTCTCGGCGAAATCGGTCACGTAGATGGGCAGGTAACGATCGTGGCCGAGCTCCTCGTCTGCCAACACGGCCTGGATCGGGCGACCGTCCCATCGGGCGCGCTGCGGGCGTCCGTCGGCTCCCGCGGCCCGGGCGATCGTGGGAGCCACGTCGAGATTCGTCGCAAAGGCTTCAGTGGTCGCGCCCGCCGGGAACCCGGGGCCCGCGATCCACAACGCCGGCTGCGCGGCTTCGTAGGCAAACGTCTTCCCCGAGAGTCGGTGCTCGAAGAACAGGTAGCCGTTGTCGCTGGTGAGGATGATCACCGTGTTGTCGAGCTCGTGCTCCGCCTCCAGGTCGTCGATCAGGGCGCGCAGCGCATCGTCGACACTCAGCAGCGTCCGGGCGTTGAGCTGGATCGCGTTCGCGGCGACCCCTCGGGCGTCGAGGCGAAGGTCCCGGAAGGTGATCTGGGACTCGCCGCGCGACACCGGGAACGCCTGCTGCAACCACTCCGGCTTGTCGGTCACATCGGCTTCGTCGAACGTCGGATCCGTGGCCTCCCACGGCACGCCCACGTTGGCGTAGTCGGGCTCCGGGTCCGAGCCGAAGTGAGGTGCATACGGCCACAGCGCCACGAACGCGGGCTCGCCCTCCTCGAGGCAGTCGGCGAGCTGCTGCCGGCTCACCGCGGCGAGGTGATCGGTGATGAACGTCTTCGGCGTCGACGGCTTGCCGTTCCGTCGCATGACCGAGTAGCCGATCTCGTCACCGAACTTGGCGGTGAGCGGCTCCCAGTAGGTCCAGCCGCGCGGGCGGGGCTTCGACGCTGTGTATGCGTTCATGTACTTCCCGGTGAACCCCGTGCAGTAGCCCGCACCCTGCAGCCATTCGGGCAGGGTGTTGTGCAGCTCCTCGTAGGGATGATTCGTGAACACGCCGTGGTTGTACGACGTCTGCCCGGTGAGCACGGTCGATCGGCCCGGGCAGCAGAGGTTGTTCGTGGTCCAGAGCTTCGGGAACCGGGTCCCGTGGTCGCGCACCCAGTCGAACCCGCCGTCGGGTTTCAGGTCCGCGACCCGGTCGAGGTCGTCGTAGCGCATGTCGTCGGCCATCACGAGCACGACGTTGGGCGCAGCATCGGCACGTGAACGCGACGACGTCGCCGCGGTTGCACCAAGAGGTGCCATGAGCGCTGACGCGCCCGTCATGATCAACAGCGTCGCCACGACGACGACCGGCTTCGGGACACGCACCCGGGGAAGCGTAGGTGGAGCAACACGCCGAGCGGATTCGGGCGATCGCGGCCTACGACCGTGCGGAACGCCGAATCGCGAGCTGCACCGACCGCTCGAGGTGAGGCAACGCGGACACCGGAACGTGGCCGAGGAACAGCGGCTGGTTCGCGGGCGGGCGGTAGTCGTCGCCTCGCAGCGCCACGTACTGGGCATGCATCTCGTCCCAGCCCAACCGGCGTGAGGTGGCGGCGCCGCCATGGAACTGGTGGAACGTGCCTTCGCCGAGGAGCACGACCAGCTCCGCCCCTTCGAGCGCGCAGGCGCGGCGGTAGAGATCGTGGTTCACCAGACCGCCGCCCGGCAGCTCGAATCGCTCGTCCATTCCGCCGAGCTCCCGCCACATCTCGGCCCGCATGAACAGCGCACTGCTCTCCCCCATGGGCCCGAACCAACCACGTCCCGACGAGCCGGCCAACGTGCTGACCTCGAAGAGTCGATATCCGTCGGCCTCCCAGTCGAGGTTGTCGAGCAACCGGTCCTCGGTGGCTTGGTCGTAGCCCGCGTCCCCCGC
>JAPSGP010000123.1 GCA_031177445.1 Acidimicrobiia bacterium | reverse complement strand
CCCCGCGTTCACGACCAACGGCTTCATCTACGTCTACTTCACCAAGCGGAACGCCGCCGGCGAGTGCCCGGTCGTTGAACCAGCACCGACCAACAACGTCGCCCGGTTCGTGCTCGGCGCCGACGAACTCGTCGATCCGTCCACACGGGAGATGCTGTTCGAGGGCATCCTCTCGTACGACGGAAGCCGCAATGGCGGCGACCTCGCGTTCGGGCCCGACGGCAAGCTGTACGTCTCGGTCGGCGACGGTGGCTGTGATCCGACTGGTGACAGCGGGTGCGGGGGTGCGAACGACGTCGCGCGCGACACGCACCTGGCCCTCGGCAAGATCCTGCGGATCAACCCCGACGGCTCCGTGCCGGCCGACAACCCGTTCGCGGCCGGGACCGCGAACCCGTGTGGTGACGACGGTGCGACCGAACCCGGCGAGCAATGCCCCGAGACGTACGCGTGGGGATTCCGGAATCCGTCCCGCATGGCATTCAGCCCCGCCGGACAGCTGTACGTGAACGACGCCGGTCAGAGCGCGTGGGAAGAGATCGACGACGTCGTCGCCGGCGCCGACTACGGCTGGAACGTGCGCGAGGGTCACTGCGCCACCGGCTCGACGACCGATTGCGGCCCGCCCCCGACCGGGCTCACGAACCCGATCCACGACTACCCCCATGTGGACACGGGCTGCCAGTCGATCGCCGGCGGAGCGTTCGTGCCGCCCACGTCCGCGTGGCCGGCTGAGTACCGCGGCGATTACCTGTTCGCCGATTTCGCCTGCGGCAAGGTCTTCCGCCTCGACCGGGACGGGTCGAGCTTCAGCCGCCTCGAGTTCGTCGCCGACCTCGGCGACCGGAGCGCAGTGCACCTCGAATGGGGGCCCGAAGACGCGCTCTACTACACGAGCGACGCCGGGGGCGGCCAGATCCGCAAGCTCGCGTTCGACGCCACCGCGCCGCCCTCGAGCACGACCACGACGACGACCGCGCCGCCCACGACCGCGCCACCGTCAACGACGACGTACCTGAGTGACCTGCCGTGGGTCTCCGCGACCAACGGCTACGGGCCGGTCGAACGCGACCGCAGCGTGGGCGGCAGCAAGGCGGGTGACGGCGGGCTGCTGCGCCTGGGCACGAATACGTACGCCAAGGGGCTCGGTACCCATCCTCGAGCCGACATCACCTACGACATCGATCGCGCCTACTCGCGCTTTCTTGCCGATCTCGGGATCGACGAGGTCTGCGGCGGCGCGGGCGGGGTGATCGTCGAGGTAGACCTCGACGGCGCCCGCGTCTACACCAGCGGCAAGGTCACCGGGGGGACCGCGACCAAATCGATCTCGCTCGACACGTCGACCGCCAGCAGTCTGCGCGTGGTCGTCATCGACGCCGGCGACGGACTCAACTGCGACCACGCCGACTGGGCCGATGCGCGACTCATCGGGTCGGGCAGCACGCCGCCCACCTCGACCACGACCACCCCGACGACATCCACTCCGTCGACCACGACCTCGACCACGACGACCTCGACCACGACGACCTCGACCACGACGACCTCGACCACGACCACCTCGACCACGACCACATCGAGCACCACCACGTTTCTCAGTGATTTGACGTGGGAATCGGCGACCAACGGGCTCGGGCCCGTCGAGCGCGACCGCAGCGTGGGCGGCAGCAAGGCGGGTGACGGCGGGCCGCTGCGCCTGGGCACGAAGACGTACGCCAAGGGGTTGGGCGTCCATCCCCGCAGTGACATCACGTATCGTCTCGATCGCAACCATCAGCGGTTCCTGGTAGACGCCGGGATCGACGAGGTCTGCGGCGGCGCGGGCGGCGTGATCTTCGAGGTCTACCTCGACGGCGCCCGCGTCCACACGAGCGGCAAGGTCACCGGACAGACCGCGACCAAGTCGATCTCGCTCGACACCTCGACCAGCAACGCCCTGCGGCTCGTCGTGCTCGACGCCGGCGACGGGTTCAACTGCGACCACGCCGACTGGGCGGACGCGCGACTGCTCTCGACGACCACGCCCCCACCCTCGAGCACGACCCCGCCGACCACGGCTCCTCCGCCGACCACGGCTCCGCCCGACGGTGACCCGACGATCTCGGCCCGGAAGCAGGGGCAGATCCTGTGGCACGCCGATCAGCCGTTTCCCTCCTCGGGCACGGACAGCCGAGTCGGCGAGGCGTATGCCGAGCTGCTGCTCGCCGACGACGACCCGAACTCGGCCGACCCGCGACAGGTCCGCGCCGAGACGCTGATCGGCGAGCTCCACGACGGCGGAGGCTCTGACGGCTATCCCGACTTCGGTGACCCGCCGGCGGTCGTGGAATGGGACGGCGAGTTCACGAGCCCGGTGTTCTTCCGCATGTGGGTGGATCACCCCGAGCTCCGAGCGAAGCTGCAGCCAGCCACCGCGTCCCAGATGACGGCGATGATCACGAAGTTCGTGGGCTTCGCCTGCAAACTGACGCCCGACGAGCTCGCGCCGGCGCTGGCCGACCCGTGGTACAAGCGGGGTACCGAGAATCACATGGTGATGCGGCGCACGAACTGCCTACTCGGCACCTACTTCCTGCACAACGAAGCCGGCGGCAACCATCCCGAGTGGACCGGCTGGCGAGACCACCTCACCAGGTGGCTCCAGGAGCGCGCGAAGACCGGCATGCACGACGAGATCGCGTCGCCCCACTACGGCAAGTACACCGTGTCGGCGTTGTACGGACTCCTCGATTTCCCGGGAGACGCAGAGATCCGCCGCTTGGCGAACGAGTACCTGGACCTCTTCTGGCATGACGTCGCCCACGACTTCAACCGGCGGACCGGCGTCCCCGGCGCCGCAGGCACGCGCACGTACCACGTCGATCCCGCCACCGAAACGGGCGACGCTGGCGCCCACTACCGCCAGCCGACCACGCACTGGGCGCGGCGCTTGCTGTACGTGTACGGGTGGCACGATTCCGATCCCGGGCGAGTGACGCACCCGACCATCCTGAATGCTGCCGGGAGTGGCTACGAGCCGCTTCGCATCAGTCGCGAGCTTGCTGGAATGACCGGCAAGAACTTCGAATATGCGTCGCGCCGCCCGACTCGACTGGGCGCGACCGTGGGTCAGAGCCATTTCATCCGACGCGACGTCTCGGTGAACGACGACTTCATGACGGGTGCGGTCACGTTCGATCCGAACCCCAGCTACACGTACAACAAGTCCGGTTCCGAAGCCATTTGGTACAGCGCTGCGATCAACGGCGACTTGGGGCGTGCCGACGAGCGCATTGTCGTCTCGGGCATCGGCGCGGTGAAGAAGGAGGGTGCCTTCGTCGACTGGTACGCCGTCAACGGAACCGCGTCCCGCGACGTCATCATCGCGGCGCGCGCCAAACGAGCCGAGAACTCGCTCGGTCTGCGCGTCTACCTCGGAACCGGCGACCTCTGCGCCAATCTCCAACCTGACGACCCGAGCGATCTGAGCAAGTGGCTCTTCACCCGATCGGGCAGCGCCTACGCCGCGATCCGCATCCCGGACGCCCGACTCGACCAGTACCAGGGCACCTGCAACGGCATCCCGAACAAGACGGTGTCGCTGCGTATCGACAGTGGCGAGGACATCTGGACACCCGTCGTCGTCCAGCTCGGGCGGGCCGCCCGCTACGGCAACGACTTCGCGAGGTTCAAGACCGCCGTCAAGTCACGCCCCTACACGTACGCCGGCGGTGTGGTCACCTACACGTCGCTGCGCAACTGGACGTTCGAGATGCGTCGCCAGGAAGCCTCGGCAAGCCTGCCCACGATCAACGGCCAGGTCAGGAGCACGAGCCCGCCGAAGACGTACGAGAGTCCGTACCTCTCGATGGCGTGGCAGTCGCCGTTCGCGACCGCGAGCGGACCGGGCGGCGCCTGTGTGGTCCTCAACTTCTCGTCGCCCCCGCAGGCACCCCCGGCTTGCTGACTCGGCGGTTGTTCCAATCGCTGGCCAGGCCCCCGCGCACCCGCGGTAGCCAAGCGATCCGGCCCCGCCTACGCCGGGCGGTGTAGGGCCCTGCGACCGCTACCCCGAACGTCGTAGCCGGGAAGCCTCCGCCGGGGCGACGACCGGGCGGCCCCGGACCTTCACCATGGGAGGCGATCCAGATCCCCCTGCTGAAGGAGATCCGCTCATGACATCAGCCGCCACCCTCGAGGAGCCGGGCGTCCGTACCGCCGCCGCCCAGGTCGTCGGGGGCACGAAGATCTACGGCACCGGCGACACCGCGGTCCGCGCCCTCGACGACGTGACGGTCGCATTCGAGCCCGAGCGCTTCACCGCGATCATGGGACCGTCGGGGTCCGGCAAGTCGACCCTCATGCACTGCGTCGCCGGGCTCGACACGCTCACCTCTGGGAAGGCCTACATCGGCGCCGTCGAGTTGGGCTCGCTCTCCGACAAGCAGCTCACGCAGCTGCGGCGCGACCACATCGGGTTCGTGTTCCAGGCCTACAACCTCATCCCGACCCTCACCGCACTCGAGAACATCACGCTCCCGATCGCGCTCGGCGGGCACCGGCCCGACCAGCAGTGGCTCGACGCCGTCGTCGGCACCGTCGGCCTCGGCGACCGATTGTCGCACCGGCCGTCGGAGCTCTCGGGCGGCCAGCAGCAGCGGGTCGCGGTCGCGCGGGCCCTCGCGAGCCGGCCCCAGATCATCTTCGCCGACGAGCCGACTGGGAACCTCGACTCGCGCTCGGGCGCGCAGATCCTCGAGTTCATGAGCCGGGCGGTACGTGAGCTCGGCCAGACGATCGTCATGGTCACACACGACCCCGTGGCGGCGACCTACGCCGACTCGGTGCTCTTCCTCGCCGACGGGCGCATCGTCGACCGGGTCGACGAGCCCACGGCACAGAACGTCCTGGACCGCGTCAAGGCAATGGGAGAGTGAGGCTGTCATGTTGAAGGTCAGTGTCAAAGGCATCTGGGCGCACAAGCGCCGCTTCGTCAGCACGATCCTCGCAGTGTTCCTCGGGGTGGCCTTCCTCGCGGGCACGCTCGCACTCGGCGACACCATGCGGTCGAACTTCGACTCGTTGTTCACCGAGGCGAACGCCGGTACCGACGCGGTGATCCGGCACAAGAGCGAGCTCGCGACCGATCCGGGCGAGCCCGACTTCCAGCGCGGGCTCATCGACGAATCGCTCGTCGACGCCGTACGCGGGGTCGACGGCGTCGAAGCGGCCGCGCCCGTCATCGAGGGCTTCGGTCAGCTCGTCGGGAAGGACGGCGAGGACATCGGCCGGGACGGACCGCCGAAGCTCGCCGGCAACTGGATCACCGACACCGAGCTCAATCCATTCGAGATCGCCGAGGGCCGGGCGCCCCGCGCGCCCGATGAGGTCGTGGTGAACCGCGGCGCGGCCGAGGACGGCGACCTCGAGATCGGCGACACCGCCATCGTGAAGACGCCGGACCCGGTCGAGGTGAAGATCGTCGGACTCGCCACCTTCGGTGGCGAAGACGGCCTCGGCGCCTCGACGTTCACCGGGTTCACGCTCGAGAGCGCGCAAGCGAACCTCACCAACCGGACGGGCGAGGTGTCGAGCATCTCGGTCCGTGCGGAGCCGGGCGTCTCGCAAGGCGAGCTTGTCCGACGGCTGCGCCCCGAGCTCCCGAGCGACGTCGAAGCCATCACTGGGGCGAACCTCACCAGCGAGAACGTCGACGACATCAACAGCGAGTTCCTCGACGTGTTGCGGACCTTCCTCGTCGTCTTCGCCGGGATCGCGCTGCTGGTCGGGACGTTCAGCATCTACAACACGTTCTCGATCATCGTGGCCCAGCGGACACGGGAGTCGGCGTTGTTGCGGGCGCTCGGCGCCGGGCGCGGTCAGGTGTTGGGCTCGGTCGTGCTCGAGGCGGTCGTCGTCGGGGTCCTGGCGTCGGCGCTCGGGGTGGTCGGAGGGCTCGGCATCGCCACTCTGCTCAAGGCCATGTTCGACGCCTTCGGCTTCGCCCTCCCCGCGGGTGGACTCGAGTTCACGGCCACCACCGTGATCGTGGCGTTCGTCGTCGGCATGGTGGTCACGCTGGTGGCCGCGGTGTCGCCGGCGGTCAAGGCGTCCCGGGTCGCACCGCTGGCTGCGCTGCGTGACGTCTCCATCGATCGTGCCGGGACGTCGCTGGCACGGGCGATCACCGGCGTCGCGCTGACGGGCGCCGGGGTCGCGATCGTGCTCGCCGCAGTCGTCGGCGGCGGCGACAACGTGCTCCCCGTCGCCGGGCTCGGTGCGCTGCTGACCATCGTGGGCCTCGTCGTGTTCGGACCGGTGGTGGCCCGGCCCCTCAGCGGGGTCATCGGGCTGCCGCTGGCGAAGCTCCGCGGCGTCGTCGGCGGGCTCGCCCGTCAGAACGCCACCCGCAACCCGCGGCGCACGTCGGGCACGGCGTCCGCGCTGATGGTCGGGGTGGGCGTCGTGACGCTGTTCACGGTGTTCGCGGCGTCGCTCAAGGCATCGGTCGACCAGAGCGTCTCGCAGTCGTTCAGGGGCGACCTCGTGGTCACGAGCGGGCAGTTCGGTGGGAACGGCCTGAGCCCGGAGCTCGCCACCGAAGTCGGCGCTCTGCCCGACGTGCAGACTGCCGTCGGGCTCGGCCAGGGGACGGGCCTGGTCGCGGGCGACACCGAAGACCTGACCGTCGTCGACACCGCGCAGGTCGGCAAGGTGCTCGACCTCGACGTGCAGTCGGGGTCGATCCGCAGCCTCGACGACACCCGGATCGGGGTGTCGGAGCGCACTGCTGACGACAACGGCTGGCGTGTCGGGACACGCGTTCCGATGACGTTTGCCGATGGCACTACTACCGAGTTCACGATCGGCGCCGTGTACGACGCCAGCGACGTCGTCGACTCCTTCCTGCTCTCGCGGTCGGCATGGGAGCCGCACGCGGTGCAGGACCTCGACACCACGGTGCTCATCGGTCTCGAGCCCGGGGTTTCGATGGCGGCCGGAAAGCAAGCCGTCGAGCAGGTTGCCGATCGCTTCGGTGCACCAGACGTGCAGGACCGCGGCGAGTACGTCGACTCTGTCACCGAGAACGTGAACATGATGCTAGGGCTCGTCTACGTGATGCTGGGCCTGGCGATCGTCATCGCCCTGATGGGCATCGCGAACACGCTGTCGCTGTCCATCTACGAGCGCACACGCGAGCTCGGGCTCCTGCGTGCGGTCGGCGAGACGCGAGCGCAGCTGCGCTCGATGGTCCGCTGGGAGTCGGTGATCATCGCCGTGTTCGGCACCCTCGGTGGGCTCGGCCTGGGCGTGTTCCTCGGGTGGGGCCTGGTGCGAGCGGCCTCGGGCGGAGAGTTCGCGGTCGAGGTGTTCGAGGCGCCGGTGGCCCAGCTCGCCATCGTGCTCATCGTCGGGGCGATCGCAGGCGTCCTCGCCGGCATCCGCCCGGCCCGCCGTGCCGCCCGCCTCGACATCCTGAACGCCATCGCCGCGGAGTAGCTCCCCCTGCTCGATGCGTACCTGGGGTGGAACGATTCCACCTCAGGTACGCATCGGGAGCTGTGGGAGGTCGAGGCATGGGGATCACGTTCGGGCTAGCGATTGACGTCGACGCGCCGATGCCGGAGTTGCTCGAGCGGGCACGCGCGGGCGAGGAGCTCGGCTACGACACGCTCTACGTTCCGGATCATTCCCGGCCCTGGCGCCAGGATCCGCTCCCGGGCGGGCACTGGTTCGACGGGTGGACCGTGCTCTCCGCGTTCGCGTCCGTCACGTCAGCCGCACGGCTCGGCACTCTGGTCAGCAACCCGGTGCTGCGGCCGCCCGATCTCCTCGCCCGGGAAGCGCTGGCGTTCGATCACCTGTCGGGCGGGCGGCTCCAGCTCGGCATCGGCACCGGCATC
>JAPSGP010000122.1 GCA_031177445.1 Acidimicrobiia bacterium | reverse complement strand
AAGTCGAGCAACAGGCGCGCGCCTTCGGCAGCCTGCTCGGTGAAGCTGGCCGACTGGTCGACGAGATCGGCGATGCGCATCGTCTGCGCGTTGTACCGATCGTCGAGTACGGCTTGGAAGAGATCTTCCTTGCTGTCGAAGTTGGAGTAGACCGCGCCTTTGGTCAGGCCTGCCTCCTCGGCGACCTCGTCGAGCGACGCGGCGACGAAGCCGCGGCGGGCAAAGACCACTTCGGCGGCATCGAGAAGCCGGGCCCGAGTCTGCGCCTTCTTCTCTTCACGCGTCAGTCGCGCTTGTGCCACCCGCAAAGTCTGCCCTCAGGCGGCGGTGGGAGTGCGATTCTGTGCCGGCGCATCGGCGCGACGCGGCACCCGGCGGAGCGTGGCGACCGGTCCATCCCCATCGTGCCGAAGCCGGTCGAGGGCCCGCTCCAGCCCCAACGCCTTCCGCAGGAACGCCGCCGCCTCGGCCCGGTCCCGGTCGTGCTGCCGCTCGTTCATGGGAGTCTCCGATACCGATGAGTATCTAATACTCAACAGTATGCGATACTCACCGGTATCTGTCAAGCGGCGCGGGGCTGCTCACACAGCTGCTTGGGTGGCGTTGGCGATCGGGGTGTCGAAGGGATCGCACCAGACGAGCACCGTCCATCCGGCTCCGGGCTCGGTGCCCGCGGGCACGTCGTAGTCCGATGCGTCGCCGACGTTGCCCCGCAGCCCACCGAGGCTGATCCCGCCGCTCGTCCCCTGCTGGTCCTCGCCCGGCACCAGGTAGACGACCGGGCCTGGAGACCCCTCGATGTCGAAGGCGGAAAACCGCAAGACGTGCGAGCCGTCAGGCCGGCGGATGATCGAGGCCTCGCCGCTGGCGTCGTGGCCGATGCCTTGCAGCGGACCAGCGCTCACCCGCACCGGAGCCGGCGGAACCGTCGGGGCGGGTGCGGCCGGCTGGGCGGGATCCGCAGCGGCGGACGTGCTGGGGACCTCCGATGCATCTTGGATCCGGCCGGTCACGAGCCTCGTGTTGTCGACCTCGTCGACGTAGTACGGGCGCACGAAGAAGAACGCGAGCAGGAGCGTGAGCGCCGTCATCACCACCGAGCGCACCCATACGGGGCGGAAGAAGCGCTTCAGCAACCAGCTGAGCAGCACCCAGCCAACGATGATGCCGCCGATGTAGACGATCGCCCGGGTGCTCTTGAACGCGGTCGACGCTTCGGAGAACTTCGTGATCAGGAAGAAGCCGAACACGAGCGCCGCCACCACTCCGGGCAGCGCGACCAGCAGCCGGCTCGGCCAGCTCGATCGCCGTTGCGGCGGCTGCGGTTCCTCGGGGCGGGTACGCACGTCCGTCGCCATGACGGCCTCCTTGCTCATGCTTCGTGCGCCCGTATTGTCGGTCGGCAGCCGCTGCCGTTACGCCCGCGCCGGTCGTTGTTCCGCGAAACGTAAGGGATGGGCGGGCACAATGGCCGGCATGGCCGGGCCGGAGCGCAAGGGAGCGCTCGACCGGGCGATGCGCTTCGTCCCCGTCGACGCCGTGATCCGGCGCGTCGACGTGCAGGAGGTCGTCGATCGCATCGACATCAACGAGCTGCTCGACCGCGTCGACATCGACCACCTCCTCGACCGCATCGACCTCGACCATCTCATCGACCGGATCGACGTGAACCGCGTCCTCGAGGGGGTGGACATCGACAGCGTGGTCGAGCGGGTCGACATCGACCGCCTGGTGGGCCGCACCGAGCTCGGCGGGATCCTCGTGCAGTCGACGAGCGGGATCGCGACCCGCGGCCTCGACTTCGTCCGCGCCCAAGGTGTCGGGCTGGACGAGTGGATCAACCGCTGGGTCGATCGGCTGCTGCGGCGCAAGCCGGGCGACGTGCCCAACGGTCCGCCGCTGCTGGTCCCGAGTGCGCCGGAGGCGGCGGGACCGTGAGGCGCGAACGCGTCCCCCAACCCAGCCTGGTCGGGCACTACGCCGGGCCCATCAGCCGGCTGGCGGCGTTCGCGGTCGACGTTGCGGTCAGTGCGCTCCTGCTCGCGGGGATCCTGCGAGTCGTCGTCGCCCTGGGCGACCTGGTACTCAGCGCCGATGTCGACACCGCGGACGCCAACCCCGTCGTCGGCTCCGCGATCCTCGTCGTCTGGCTCTTCCTCTACTACGTCCTGTCGTGGTCGCTCGCCGGGAAGACCGTCGGCATGGCGCTGCTCGGACTACGCGTCGTCCGTCGTGACGGCGCCGCGCTCGACAAGTGGCACGCGTTCCTACGCACCATCGCGTTCCCGCTCTCGTTCATCCCATTCGGGCTCGGCTTCGCCGGCATCGTCGTCGGCCGCGAGCATCGAGCCCTGCACGACGTCATCGCCGGCACCACGGTGGTCTACGACTGGGACGCCCGCGCCGCCCGGCTGCGCATCCTCGCCGCCGGCGCGACCGCCAAGCTCGTGCAGGTGGAGCCGGCGGAACCGGCTGCGGAGCGCCGGCCGCGATCGTCCAGCTCAGACGCCCGCTGACGCCTTCGCCGCGTCCCAGCGCTTGCGGGCGCCCTTCATGAAGAACGAGGCGATGATCTCGAGCACGCCCCAGACCACTGCCCAGAGCCCGATGACCGTGACCAGCACGACGAGGGTCAGGCTCGGATGGGCGATCGCCCAGACGCCCAGCGCGATCGAGATGATCCCGCGGATCAGCACCAGCCACCACCAATGGAGCTGGCGGTGGTACGTGAGCGAGTACACGACGTCGGCGATGCCCCAGAACAGGAGGGTCCAGCCGATGAAGATGGCAAGGATGAAGAGCGTGATGTCGGGCCACACGAGCGTGAGCACACCGGCCGCGAGCGAGAGCACGCCGGCGAGGACGTAGACCCACCGATGACGGGTCGCCATGAAGGCGCCGACGAGCTGCACCAGCCCGACGCCGATGAAGAAGACGCCGATGAAGATCGCTAGCGCCAGGATCGTCGCGAAGCGGAACGACAGCACCACGAACCCGAACAACACCGTCGCGATGCCGCCCGCCAGGTACCACCCCCAGGTCCTCGCGGCGTAGTCGGCCAGCGCATCGCCGTCCGCCACCTCGTCGACGGTCAGCACTCCGATCATCGGTCCCTCCCCCGGCGCGCCCAGCCGTCGCGCCTTGTTGCAATGTACCGGTTGCCTCCCTTCGGGGGAGTGATTCGTAGACGGCAGCCACCGTGACGTCGTGGTTCAGCCGGCGCGCAGCTCCGCCGGGCCCTTGGTCGCCTCCGACAGGTTGCTCGCGGTGCCGACCAGCGCCAGGTGCGTGAACGCCTGGGGGAAGTTGCCGAGTTGCCGCTTGGCGACCGGGTCGTACTCCTCGGAGAGCAAGCCGACGTCGTTGGCGATGGCGGCGAGGCGCTCGAAGATCGCCCGCGCCTCGTCGACGCGACCCATGAGCGCGAGATTGTCGGCGAGCCAGAACGTGCAGGGGAGAAAGGTGCCTTCGCCCGGCGGCAGGCCGTCGCTGCCGACGTCGGTGCTGTAGCGCGCGACGAACCCGTCGGTGGTGAGCTCGCGCTGGATCGCCGCCACCGTGCTCTGGACCCGCGAGTCGGACGCGGGCAAGAACCCGACAGGCGCCATCATCAGCACCGCGGCATCGAGATGGTCGGAACCGTAGGCCTGCGCGAACGCCTGCTTCGAGTCGTTCCACGCCTTGGCGCACACCTCGGCGTGGATCTGGTCCCGGGTGGCGCGGAACCGCTCGATGGGACCGCTGAGACCGTGCTCCTCGATCAAGCGCACCACGCGGTCGAACGCAACCCACGCCATCACCTTCGAGTGGGTGAAGTGCTGGCGTGGTCCCCGCACCTCCCAGATGCCGTCGTCGGGCTGGCGCCACGCGTCCTCGAGGAAGTCCAGGATCACGCGGATGATGTCGTGCCCGGGTTGGCCCTCGAGCTGGGACACGCCCGACCGCGCGCCCTGGAACGTCGCGTCGAGCAGCTCGCCGTACACGTCCAGCTGGAACTGCTCGGACGCGGCGTTGCCGATCCGCACCGGTGCCGAGGCCTCGTAGCCGGGAAGCCAGTCGGGTTCCCACTCGGTGAGCCGGCGCTCGCCCGCGATCCCGTACATGATCTGGAGCTCGTCGGGCTCGCCCGCGACCGCTCGCAACACCCAGTCGCGCCACGCCGCCGCCTCCTCGACGTAACCCGCCTCCATCAGCGCGAGCAGCGTCAGCGTCGCGTCGCGGACCCAGCAGAAGCGGTAATCCCAGTTGCGGACGCTCCCCGGCCACTCCGGGAGCGAGGTCGTCGCGGCCGCCACGATCCCGCCGGTTGGTGCGTAGGTCAGCGCTTTCAGCGTGATGAGCGAGCGCTGCACCAGGTCGAACCAGTCGCCCTGGTACGTGCTCTTCGACGACCACGCCCGCCACCATTCGGCGGTCTTCTCGATGAGTGCGTTCTCCTTCTTGTGATGGGGCGGGCGCTCGTGCGACGGGAACCACGCCAGCCGGAATGGGACCCGCTCCCCGGCGGCGACGTTGAACGAGCCGACACTCCGGCGCCCGACGCCCTCGAGCTTCACCCGAGTCTGCAGCACGAGCGCGTCGGGCCCCGCGACCGCGAGGAGCCCGCGGTCGATCTCCCGTACCCACGGGATGATCGAGCCGTAGTCGAAGCGGATGATGAGCTCCGTCTCCATCGTGACCCGGCCACGCAGGCCCTCGACGACGCGCACGACGTCGACGGTCTTGCCCCGGATGGGCATGCAGTCGATGATCCGTACCGCACCCTCGCCGTTCTCGAACTCGGTCTCGAGCACGAGCGTCTCTTCCTGGTACCGGCGCCGGGCTGCCCGACCGCCCGACTTGGGGGCCAGGAGCCACCGGCCGTGGTCGGGGCCTCCGAGCAACGACGCGAACACCGCGGCCGAATCGAAGCGCGGAGTGCACAACCAGTCGATCGACCCGTCGTTCCCCACGAGCGCGGCCGTGTGCGTGTCGCCGATGAGCGCGTACTGCTCGATTCGTGAGGCCAAGGGCCGCAGTTCTAGTGACCGCGAGAAGGACCGGCAAGCAACAAGCGCGCGCCGTTAGCCTCACGCACGATGTGGTCGCTGGCCGCCGACTCGGGCACGCTCCTCGCGGCGAGGAACCAGATGGCGTTCACGCTCGGCGTGCACATCCTGCTGGTCCCGTTCGGCGTCGTGCTGCCGCTCATGACGCTGATCGCCAACCGGCGCGGCCTGAAGCACGGCGATGCCGACGCGCTGCTGCTGGCGCGCCGGTGGTCGAAGGTCATGGCGGTGCTGTTCGCGGTGGGCGCGGTCACCGGCACGGTGCTCTCCTTCGAGATGGGCCTGCTGTGGCCCGGACTGATGGGTCGGTTCGGCGACGTGTTCGGGCTGCCGTTCATGGTCGAGGGGATCTTCTTCTTCCTCGAGGCCATTCTGATCGCGATCTACGTGTACGGCTGGGACCGGCTCAGCCCGCGGGTGCACTTCTGGCTCGGCGTCCCGCTGCCGCTCGTGTCCTTCGGCGGGGCGTGCTCGATCCTGGCCGCCAACTCGTGGATGAACACCCCGCAGGGCTTCGAGCTCGACCGACTGGGCAACGTCACCAACGTCGACGTCTTCAAGGCCCTGTTCACGCCGGCGTGGTGGTACGAGACGCTGCACTTCGTCCTCGCCGCGCTCCTGTGCGCGGGCTTCGTGGTCGCGTCGGTGTACGCGGTCGGCATGCTGCGGGGGCGGCGTGACCGCTACCACCGCCTCGGCTTCCTCATCCCGTTCACGATCGCCGCCATCGCTACCCCGGTGCAGATGCTCGTCGGCGACCAGGTGATGCGGCAGGTCATCGACGACCAGCCGGTGAAGTTCGCCGCCATCGAGCTCGTGCCCGAGACCGCGCGAGACGTGCCCGAGGTGCTGTTCGGCCGGCTCGAGGACGGCGAGGTCGTCGGCGGGATCGAGATCCCCGGCCTCGCCTCGTTCCTCACGGGCTTCAGCACCGACACCGAGATCAAGGGCCTGAACATCGTGCCGGCGGAGGACCGGCCGCCGGCCACGATCGTGCACTGGGCGTTCGACATCATGGTCCTGGCCGCGACCGCGCTCATGGGCTTGGTGCTGTGGTTCGCGTTCGTATGGTGGCGCCGGCGCGACGTCCCGCGGTCGCGCTGGTTCCTCCGCGCCGCTGCCGTCGCCGGCATCCTCGCCATGGCGGCGATGGAGGCGGGATGGGTCACCACCGAGGTCGGCCGGCAGCCGTGGGTCGTCTACAACGTGCTGCGCACCGAGGATGCTGTGACCGACTCCGAAGGCGTGTGGATCAGCCTGACGACGATCGTGGTGGTGTACGCGCTGATCGCGGGCGCGACCGTCGCGGTGCTGCGGCGCATGGCGGCGAAGTGGCGCGCTTCCGAATCCGCAGAGGGCGCAGGCCCGTACAGCGCGTCGGGACCCCTCGTGCTGCCCGACGCGACGGCTTCCACTGGTCGGCAGCCGTGATTATCACAGCAGGCGTCATCCTGTGGCTGGCGGTGACCATCTACGCCGTCTTCGGTGGCGCCGACTTCGGCGCCGGCTTCTGGGTGCTCACCAGTAGCCCGGGGGCGCGTGGTGACCGCCCCCGGGCGCTGATCCGGCACGCCATCGGCCCCGTGTGGGAGGCGAACCACGTCTGGTTGATCTACGCCCTGATCCTGCTGTGGACCGCGTTCCCGCCCGCGTTCGAGGCCGTGATGTCGACGATGTTCGCTCCGCTGTCGCTGGCGGCCATCGGCATCGTGCTGCGCGGTTCGGCGTTTGCGTTCAGCGGCGAGGTCACCTCACCCCGCGCCGTCAGGATCTGGACCCGGATCTACGCCCTGTCGTCTGTGATCACGCCCTTCCTGCTCGGGGCCGTGCTCGGAGCGATCGCATCCGGACGCGTGGAACCGGGTAACGCCGCCAGCCAAGCGGTGAGCGCGTGGCTCAACCCGACGTCGATCGTCGTCGGCGTGTTCGCAGTCGCGACGTGCGCCTACCTCGCCGCGGTGCTGCTCACCTCGGACGCGCGCCGCTACGACGACCCGCTCCTCGAGCGCTACTTCCGCAGCCGTGCGATCGGAGCGGCAGCCGCCGCCGGCGTCATCGCCGTCGTCGCGTTCTTCGTGCTGCGGCGCGACTCGACCTTCGTCCAGCGTGGCCTCACCCACGAGGGGCTGCCGCTCGTGCTCGCGTCGCTCGTCCTCGGGATCGCCACGCTCGTGTCCCTCCGCCAGGCCCGCGGCACGAGCCGGCTGCTGGCGATCGGCACGGTGGCGACGGTCATCTGGGCCTGGGGTGTCGCCCAGTACCCGTATCTCCTGCCCGAGGCCCTCACGCTCGACCAGGGCGCCGGCAGCCTGCACACGATGCAGTGGGTCGTCTTCGCGTTCGCGGTGGCCGCGGTCACGGTCATGCCGCTGCTCGCGCTGCTCTACATCCTCGACCAGCGGGGGCGGCTCGAGGAGGGCACCGGGTGATGATCGGCCGCCGCCGGAACCAGTGAGCGACGGCCAGCAAATCAGTGACGAAAGCCGCCGCCATGGGTCGGCGGGAGCGGTGACTCGAGCTGCTCGAGATACTCCACGTGGCGGCGCATGTCGGCCACCATCAGGTCGGCGAGGTCGCGTGACATGCCGTTGCGGATCACGATGCGCAAAGCAGCCAGGTCCTGCCGGTTCTCGGGGAACGTGTAGGCCGGGATCAGCCAACCGCTCTCGCGCAGCCGGGCCGCGATGTCGAACACCGTGTATTTCACACTCGAGTCCCGCAGGGTGAACGCGAACACCGGTAGCTCGCTGCCGTCGGTGAGGAGCCGGAAGTGCGGGAGCGCGTCGATGGCGTCGGCCGTGTAGCGCGCCACGTCGCGGCACGTCTGCTGCACCC
>JAPSGP010000395.1 GCA_031177445.1 Acidimicrobiia bacterium | reverse complement strand
ACGCCGCTCCCGGTCTCGCCAACCGCATCGCCGTCGCCTTGCGCGCCCGGGCCGCAATCTCGTTGCCGGGGACACCCCTGCGAGGCGCGGTGCTGACCGGCAACCCGGTGCGGGGTGAGATCGTGTCAGTGCGCCGGGCGCCGGACCCTCAGCGTCCGCTGCTGTCGATCTTCGGGGGCAGCCTGGGCGCCCGGCGGCTGAACGATGCCGCGCTCCAGCTGTACGAGCGGTGGCGCGACCGGACCGACGTCGCCGTCCACCACGTCACCGGCACGCGAAACTTCGCTGAGGTCGAGGCCGCGCTCGCCGCTGCGCGCCGCGACGGCGACAAACTTGCCTACGAGCTGGTGGCCTACGAGGAGCGGATGGAGCAGCTGTACGGGCACACGACCGTGGCCGTCTGCCGGGCGGGCGCGGTCACGGTCGCCGAGCTCGCGGTGGCCGGCCTGCCCGCGGTCCTGGTGCCCCTTCCTGGCGCGCCCGGCGACCACCAGACCCGCAACGCAGAAGCGCTCGTCGAAGCCGGCGCGGGCGTGCTGGTCCCGGATGCCGAGTGTGACGGAGAACGACTGGACGCCGAACTGACCGGTCTGCTGTCGGACCCGCAGCGGCTCGCGGCGATGTCGGCGGGGGCGAAGCGCCTCGCCCGTCCCGACGCCGCCCGGCGGCTCGCCGACCTCGTCGAGGAGGTTGCCGGTGCCGGCTGACGTCACGCGACCCGTCCTCGATCTCGGCACGCCCCGGTCACTGCACATCGTCGGGATCGGTGGAGCCGGCATGAGCGCGATCGCGACCGTCCTGTCCCGCATGGGCCATCACGTGACCGGGTCCGACCTCAAGGAGTCGCATTCGCTCACGCGGCTTCGCCTGCTGGGCGTCGAGGCACGCGTGCCCCACGACCCCGACCACGTCGACGAGGGCATCGATGCGGTCATCGTGTCGACCGCGATCCCGCCGTCGAACCCCGAGGTGCGAGCGGCGCAGTCGCGTGGTGTCCCCGTGCTCCGGCGAGCCGATGCGCTGGCCGCGCTCGTCGCCACCCGCCGCACCATCGCGGTCGCGGGCAGCCACGGCAAGACCACGACGTCCTCCATGCTCGCACTCGTCTTGCGGGCCGCCGGTTGGCGCCCAAGCTTCATCATCGGAGGCGAGCTGAACGAGGTCGGCACCAATGCGGCGTTCGACGCGGGGGAATGGCTCGTCGTCGAGGCCGACGAGAGCGACGGCACCTTCCTCGAGCTCGCGCCGGAGTCGGGCATCGTCACCAACGTCGAACCCGATCACATCGACCATTACGGCAGCTTCGAGCAGTTGGTCGACGGTTTCGCCGGCTTCGTGGACGGGCTCGAGGGTGTGCGCGTCCTGTGTGCCGACGACCCGGTCGCGGCCCACCTGAGCGCGCGTGTCGAGGGTGTCATCACGTACGGATGGGCCGAGGGCGCGCACTATCGCGTGAGCGCGTACGAAGGGCGGCGCGACGGCAGCCGGTTCGTGCTGCTGTGCGGTGGCACCGAGGTCGGGACGATCGAGCTGCCCGTCCCCGGGCGGCACAACGCCCTCAACGCGACCGGCGCGGCCGCGCTGGCGCTCGAGCTCGGTGTGCCGTTCGGCGCCGTCACCGACGCGCTGCGGGGCTTCGGAGGTGTCGCCCGAAGGTTCCAGTTCCGGGGCGAGGTGGAAGGCGTCACGATCGTCGACGACTACGCCCACCTACCGGGCGAGGTCTCGGCGATGGTCCGGGCTGCTCGAGAGGGAGGTTGGCCCCGCGTCCTCGTCGTGTTCCAACCACATCGTTACAGCCGCACGGCGCGGCTGTGGCGCGAGTTCGCCCACTCCTTTGCCGATGCAGACGGGTTGGTCCTCACCGACGTGTACCCGGCGGGGGAGTCGCCGCGCCCGGGCGTGTCCGGCCGCCTGGTGCTCCGCGCGGTGCTCGACGCCCATCCCGACCTGCCGGTGGCGTACCTGCCGCGCCGCGCCGACGTGGTGCGGCACGGCCTGGACCGGGCCCGCCCCGGCGACCTGGTGCTGACCTTGGGCGCGGGTGACCTGACCACGGTCTCCGACGAGTGGCTGGCGGAGCCGGCGTGATCCCGGCCGGGGCGCTCGCCTCGCTGCTCGGGGATCTCCGGCGGGCGCTCCCGACCGAGCCTGAGGAGCGCGTCCCGTTCGCCGAGCTGAGCACGTACCGCGTCGGCGGACCGGTGTCGGTGCTGTCCCGCGTCAGGAAGCTGGCGGATCTCATCGCGGTGGCGAAGGCGGTGCGAGAACATCGGCCTCGCGTGCTCGTCGTCGGGCGCGGGTCCAACCTCCTGATGACCGACACCGGGTTCTCCGGCCTCGTGATCAAGCTCGAGGGCGAGTTCGAGCAGGTGCGGTTGCCGGCGGGACCGGGCGACCGGGCGACCGTTCGGGCCGGCGGCGGGGTCGCGCTCCCCAAGCTGGCGCGCCAGACTGCTGCCGCCGGTTGGCGCGATCTCGAGTTCTACGTCGGCATCCCGGGATCGGTCGGCGGTGCGATCCGGATGAACGCCGGTGGCCACGGGCAGGAGACGGTCGAGGTGTTGCGGGAGGCCTGGGTGGTCGACCTGCTCGACGAGGCACCCGAACCGGCCGCTCGCCCGGCGGCCTCGCTGGGCCTGGAGTACCGAACGTCCCGGCTCCGCGTCACCGACGTCGTGACGTCGGCGGCGTTTGCGGTCACCGCCGACGACCGCTCCGACTGCCAGCGCCGGGTCGACGAGATCGTGCGGTGGCGGCGCGAGAACCAGCCCGGGGGCGCGAACGCCGGCAGCGTGTTTCGCAACCCACTCGGCGATGCCGCGGGCCGGCTGATCGAGGCCGCCGGGCTCAAGGGCCTGCGGGTCGGTGGCGCAGTGGTGTCGGAGAAGCACGCCAACTTCATCCAAGGAGAGCCCGGCGCGACCTCACGAGACGTCCAGCGGCTCATCGCCGAGGTCCAGCGCCGCGTGCTCGAGACGGCAGGCGTGCGACTGGAACCGGAACTGCACGTGGTCGGCGACGATGTCGACGGTGACGGCGAGCAGCCGTGACGTCCCGTACCCGTCCGGTGCGCCCGGTGAGCGATCGCCCGCCGCGCGCTCGGATCGATCCCCGGATGCGCGAACGCCGGGTCACCGTGACCCGGCAGCGCGGCCGGCGGCGCCTGCGGGTGGTGATCGGCCTCGGCGTCCTCGCGCTGGTCGTCGCCGCGGGCTGGCTGGTGGTCCGCTCGCCGCTGCTCGACGTCGATCGCATCGTGGTGACAGGTGCTCTACGGGTCGGCCCGAC
>JAPSGP010000394.1 GCA_031177445.1 Acidimicrobiia bacterium | reverse complement strand
CCAGTGGCGCTGCCGCGCGAGGCCGAAGCCGTCGCGGTCTGAGAGCCGCCGCGCTCAGACGGGCTTTCTGCAGACGTACGCGAGGATGTAGCAGTCCTCGATCTCGTGGAACACACCCACGTTCGCGGCCAGCTCCTCGAACGAGAAGGTGCCACTGGCGGCACTCGCCTGCATCAGGCAGAGCCCCTTGGCTTCGGCGACGTCGAAGCCACCCCGTTCCAGCTTCGCCACGAGCTCCGCGTGCTCGTACTCGACGTCGTGATCGGGGTTCGTGACCTCGAGCGCGCTGCCCTCGAGCTGCAGCTTGCACAATCGGCCGTTCGGTGTGTCGAGGCAGAACCACCCGCCCGCCCGGAGCACCCGATGCACCCCGGCGATGACGACGTCGGCGACCTCCTCGGGAACGTGCTCGATGCTCTGACCCGAGTACACGAGGTCGAAGGTGGCGTCGGGATAGGACGAGAGGTCGGCCATGGAATGAAACGCGTACTCCACCGGGCCGAGCGCGGTCTCGACGCGCTGCTGGGCCTCATCGGCCTGCTGATAGAGCTCGTGGCGGTCGTCGCTGGGAAGGTCGACGATCACGAGCCGTTCGAACGGGTGCGGGTACCCGAGGCGCACGAACGCGCCCTCGTGCGCGCCGAGATGAGTGCCTCCGAGATCGAGGATGGCCGCGGCGCGGGGGAGTGAGCGCACGAACAGGCTCCGGCTGCGATGGATCGCGAAGACCGGATCGTCGTACCGCAGCGCGAACCCGAACCAGAACTCGTCGCTCCCTCGCATCTCCTCGAGCATCGAGTGCCGGGTCCGGCTCCCCCGGGCGAGGTGGTCCAGGTACAGCTCCTGTCCGCCGGGATCGGGCTCGCGCTGGAACAGCATCCGGTACGCCCAGCGGACGAAGGTCCGGTCGTCGACGTCGCCGGCGAGGCGGGCTCGCAGCGCGTGGAGTCCCCGCCCGATGGCCGTCACGAAGGAGAGACGGTAATGCCCGTCCCGACCGGCCCGGGTGGCCGGCAGCCATCGGAACGGCTAAGTTCAACAAGCGAACCCAGTCAGAGGAGGCGCTGTGCCCGAAGCCGCGACCGACCTGGCCACCGACTGGCGCCAGACCGCCTGCATCCTGTGCAGCATCAACTGCGGGATCGAGGTCCGGCTCGACGGGCCCCGCTTCGCCCGGATCCGGGGCGACAAGGCGCACCCCGCCTCGCAGGGCTACACGTGCGAGAAGGCGCTGCGGCTCGACCACTACCAGAACGACGCGCAGCGCCTGACTGCGCCGCTGCGACGTCGTCCTGACGGCAGCTTCGAGGAGATCGACTGGGACACCGCGATCGCCGAGGTCGCCGCCCGGCTGGTGGAGATCCGTGATGCGCACGGCGGGGAGCGGATCTTCTACTACGGCGGTGGTGGTCAGGGGAACCACCTCGGCGGTGCCTATGCCCGGGCGACGCGTGCGGCCGCGGGCAGCGTGTACCAGTCGAACGCGCTGGCGCAGGAGAAGACGGGTGAGTTCTGGGTCGACGGTCAGCTCTTCGGGCGCCCGCGCTGCCACACCACGCCCGACTTCGAGCACGCCGAGGTGGCGGTGTTCGTGGGCAAGAACCCGTGGCAGTCGCACGGGTTCCCACGCGCCCGCACCGTCGTGAAGGCGATCGCGAACGATCCCGATCGCGCGCTGGTCGTGATCGATCCGCGTCGCACCGAGACCGCCGCGCTCGCTCAGTACCACCTACAGGTCCGCCCGGGGACCGACGCCTTCTGTCTGGCTGCCCTGCTCGGCGTGCTGGTGCAGGAGGAGCTGTTCGATCGCGCGTTCGTCGATGAGCACACCACCGGCGCCGACGCGCTGTTCCCGCTCCTTCGGGCTGTGCCCGTCGCCGAGTATTGCGAGCGGTCGGGCATCGTCGAGGCCGACGTGCGCGCCGTGGCGCGCCGCATCGGCGCCGCCGCGAGTGTGGCGGTGCTCGAGGATCTCGGTATCCAGCAGGCGCCGCACAGCACGCTCAACTCGTATCTCGAGAAGCTCGTGTACCTCCTCGCCGGCAGCTTCGGCCGAACCGGCACCATGAACATCCACACCCGGTTCACGAGTCTGATCGGGCGCGGCCCGGCGGGGAACGGATCACACACGACGCCCGTCACCGGCAACCGGATCATGACGGGCCTGGTGCCGTGCAACGTGATCCCCGACGAGATCCTCACCGACCATCCCGACCGGTTCCGGGCGATGATCGTCGAGAGCACCAATCCGGCGCATTCCCTCGCCGACAGCAAGCGCATGCGGGAGGCGCTCGCCGCGCTCGACTTCCTCGTCGTCATCGACGTCGCGCTCACCGAGACGGGCCGCCTCGCCGACTACGTGTTGCCGGCGGCTTCGCAGTTCGAGAAGCCCGAGATGACGTTCTTCAACCTCGAATACCCCGCCAACGTGGTCCACCTGCGACGCCCGCTCCTCGATCCGCTCCCGGGGACGCTTTCCGAGGCCGAGATCCACACCCGCCTCGTGCGTGCCATGGGCGCGCTCGACGGCTTCGATCTCGCGCCGCTGCACGAGGCCGCAGCCCGCGGGCGGGCCGCGTTCGGCGAGGCGTTCTTCGCCGTCGTCGCGGAGCGGCCTCAACTGTTCGGGCTCGCGCCGGTCGTGCTCTACGAGACGCTGGGCCCGACGCTGCCCGACGGCATGGCAGGCGCCGCCGCCGTGTGGGCGCTGGCGCAGCTGTGCGCGCAGAGCTACCCGGATGCGGTGCGTCGCGCCGGCTTCGAGGGCGACGGCCTGGCCCTGGGCGACACGCTGTTCGACGCCCTGCTTGCCAACCCGTCGGGCGTGGTGTTCACGGTCGACGAAGAGGACGAGACGTGGCGGCGCCTCGAGACTCTCGACGGGCGGATCAACCTCGCCGTCGAAGAGCTGTTGCCCGAGCTCGACGGGCTGCGCGACGAGCGCCCGACGGGGCCCGACGACGCCTTCCCGTTCGTGCTCGCCGCCGGCGAGCGGCGGTCGTCCACGGCCAACACCATCTACCGCGATCCGGCGTGGCGGAAGAAAGATCCCGACGGAGCACTGCGACTCAGTCCGGCGGACGCCGAACGGCTCGGCGTTGCCGGGGGTGAGCTCGCCCGGGTCACGACGAAGCGCGGCAGCGTCACCGCAGTCGTCGAGATCACCGACAGCCTGCGACCGGGCCACGCCTCGCTGCCGAACGGGCTCGGCCTCGAGCATCGGGCCAACGGTGGCGACCCAGTCGTGATCGGCGCTCCGCCCAACGAGCTCACTTCCTCCGAGGACCGCGACTGGCTCGCCGGCAC
>JAPSGP010000121.1 GCA_031177445.1 Acidimicrobiia bacterium | reverse complement strand
GGTGCCACCGACGCCGATCGGCACGCTGTTCGACGGCGCCGCCTACCTCGCGTCCCGCCTCGGGGTGCCGCTCGTCCCGATCGGCGTCGGTGGCACCGAGCAGATTCTCGCCAGCGGCCGGTCGATCCCACGCCTGCACCGGGTGGCCGTCGTCGTCGGCGATCCGATCCACCCGCGCCAGCCCGACGGCACCCGCGTGCGACGGCAGGAGATCGCCGACCTCACCGCCAAGCTGCGCGTCGAGCTTCAGGGGTGCTTCGACGAGGCGCAGGCGCTCGCCGGCGTGCGATCAGCGAGCCAGCTCGGTCAGCGCTGACGACGCGTCCACCGACCGATCGTCGCTGAACGGGCCGGCCCGCCGCCGCGCGGCCGCGGGATCACCCCCGAGAGCCAATGCCGCGAGCGAGTCGAGCGCCGGAACCAGCTCCCGCAGCTCGCGTGGGGGTGGGAAGTACTCGTCCTCGTCGGTGACGTGCACCGATTCGACGCCCTCGATCGGCGCCAGCTTCGAGATCACGGCTTGCACCAGGTCTTCGGGTGCGCTCGCGCCCGCGGTCACGCCGACGATCTCGGCCCGACCGAGCGCGCCGACGTCGAGCTCGTTGGGATCGTCGACCCGCACGACCAGCGGGCAACCCGCAGTCCGTGCGACCTTGGTGAGCGCAATCGTGTTCGACGAGTTGGCGCTGCCGATCACGACCACCGCGTCGGCCTTGGCCGCGATCGCAGTCAGCGCGGCCTGCCGGTTGGTCGTGGCGAAGCAGAGGTCGTTGCGGGTCGCGGTCCACAGCTCGGGAAACTGCTCGCGGGTGCGATCCATGATCCCCTCCCAGTCGTGTAGGGAGAGCGTCGTCTGCGCGAGCAGCGCCACCTTGGACGAGTCTTCGACCTCCGGCAGCACCTGATCGAGGTCGTGCTCGTGTTCCACGAGCTTGATCGCTTCCGGCGCGACCGCCAGTGTGCCGACGGCTTCGTCGTGGCCCGCGTGGCCGACGTAGAGGATCGTGAAGCCCTTGCCGGCTCGCACCTTGGCCTCGTGGTGCACCTTGGTCACCAGCGGGCACACGGCGTTCACCACGAAGCGGTCGCGGCTCCGCGCCGCTTCGACGACCCCGGGAGCCGAACCGTGCGCCGACAGCATCAGCGGCGCTCCGGCAGGCACTTCGTCGACGTCGTCGACGAACACCACCCCGAGCTCCCGAAACCGGTCGACGACCAGCCGGTTGTGCACGATCTCGTGGTAGCAGTACACGGGCGGCTCGAACACGCGCACCATCCACGCCAGCGCCTTGATCGCCATCTCGACGCCGGCGCAGAAGCCCCGCGGTTGGGCAAGCAGGACGCGGCGCACGGGCACAGTTTCGAGGGTACTGCGGGCCTGGGGCGTCGACGATGCCGGCCAAACTGGCCGATCCGGGATCCGTCGAAGGAGCCGTCCTCGCGTAGAATTCGCGACATGCCGACCGCGCGTGTTGTCGCGGTCGCGCACGGCTCGCCGGCCCGATCGGCCGGGATCCTCCCTGGCGACGAGATCCTCAGCGTCAACGGCGAGGCCGTCCGCGACGTCATCCGCTACCAGCTCCAGGCCGACGAGCCTGCGGTCGAGCTGGAGCTTCGGCGCGGCGGCCTGGAGCAGCTCGTCCTCGTCGAGAAGCCCGCGGGCACGCCACTCGGCCTCGAGCTCGACAGCGCGGTGTTCGACCAGGTCCGCACGTGCGACAACCACTGCCCGTTCTGCTTCATCCACCAGCTGCCGAAGGGCATGCGCCGTAGCCTGTACCTCAAGGACGACGACTACCGGCTCTCGTTCCTGTACGGCAACTTCACCACGCTGACCCGGTTCACGGAGGCCGACCTCGAACGGGTCGTGTCCGAAGGCCTCGGCCCGCTCTACGTGAGCATCCACGCGACCGATCCGATGCTGCGAGCGAAGCTGCTGCGCAACCGGCGCGGCGCAACGAGCTTGCGCTGGCTCGGCGCCCTGCTCGACGCCGGCATCGAGGTGCACGGCCAGATCGTGGTGTGCCCCGGGATCAACGACGGCGACGCGCTCGACGACACGCTGCTCGGCATCCTCGACCGATTCCACGCGCTGGCGACGGTGGGCGTGGTCCCGCTCGGGGTCAGCGATCACACTAGCGAGGCCGAGATGCGCCCGCACACGAGACGTGAGGCCACCGAGGTCATCGACACCGTGCACGCCTGGCAGACGAGATTCCGCGCCGCCGTGGGCCGCCGGCTCGTGTTCGCCGCCGACGAGTACTACTTGATGGCGGGACGCCCGTTTCCGCACCTCGAAGACTACGAGTCGATCCCTCAGCACGAGAACGGCATCGGCATGGCACGCACCTTCGAGGCCGAGGTACTGGACGCAGTCGCGGGCCGTACCGTCGCATCCACCGGCACCCGTCCGGGGTTCTTCGCCTGGGTCGACGGCGCGCCGGCCCAGGGCTATCGCGCCCACCGCACACCGAGCGGCGGTGCGATCACGCCGGCAACGAGCCCGGCGTCCGGCGTCACGATCATCACCGGCGAATACGGCGGACAGGTGCTCTCGCCACTGGTGCCCGAGCTGGCGAAGGTCGCGGACACGCGCATCCGGCTGGCACCGGTGCCGAACCGGTTCTTCGGCGGCAACATCGGTGTCACCGGCCTGCTGACCGGCGAGGACGTCGCCAAGGTGCTGGCGCCGATCCCACTCGAGGAGCGATGCCTGCTCCCCGACGTCGTCCTGTCCGACGACCGCTTCCTCGACGGCTGGACGCTCGACGATCTCCCGCGTCCGGTCGAAGTCGTCGCGACCGACGGCGTGTCGCTCGTCGCGGCGCTACGACCATAGGACTCTGCGATGCGGGAACCGCTCGTCGCCGTGATCGGGCGACCGAACGTCGGGAAGTCGACGCTCGTCAACCGGATCGCCGGGGGACGCCAGGCGATCGTCGAGGAGCAGTCGGGGGTGACACGCGACCGCAAGGAGCTCTCCGCCGAGTGGCGGGGCCGGCGGTTTCGTGTGGTCGACACCGGCGGCTGGCTGGTGGCCGACGCTCCGCTCGAACAGCAGATCAGCCGCCAGGCCGAGCGCGCCATCGCCGAGGCCGACCTGATCCTCCTGGTCACCGACGTGACCGTCGGCGTAGTCGAGGAAGATGCACGCGTCGCCGCACTGCTCCAGCGCACCCGCAAGCCGGTGCTCGTCATCGCGAACAAGGTCGACGACGGCTCCCGCGAATCCGATGCCTGGGAGCTTGCCCGGCTGGGGCTGGGCGACCCGTTCCCGGTGTCGGCGATCCACGGGCGGGGGAGTGGCGATCTCCTCGACGCGGTGGTGGACGCGCTTCCCGAACCCGGTGCAGCTGTCGACATCGGCGCCGAGGACGACGCCGACACGGGGCCGTTCTCCATCGCGATCGTGGGGCGTCCCAACGTCGGCAAATCCACGCTGTTCAACCGGCTCGTCGGCGACGAGCGCACGATCGTCCACGACGAGCCCGGGACGACGCGCGATTCGATCGACACGATCATCGAGACCGACGAGGGCCCGCTGCGATTCGTCGACACCGCCGGGATGCGGCGTCGCAGCCGGATCGACGAGCCGACCGAGTACTTCGGTCTCGTGCGGGCGCTGCAGGCGGTCGACCAAGCGGACGCCGCCTTGTTCGTGATCGACGCCTCGGCCGGCGTGACGCACCAGGATCAGCGGCTCGGCGAACGCATCGACGCCGCCGGGACGGCCGCGGTCGTGGTGCTGAACAAGTGGGACCTGCTCGACGCCGAGCAGCGCAAGGCCGTCACCGACGCGCTCGCCGACCGGTTGGCCTTCCTGTCCTACGCACCGGTGCTGAAGATCTCGGCGCTGACCGGTCGCAATCTGCGCCACGTCCTGCCTGCGCTCCGCCAGGCCGAGGCGGCCTACCACCGACGAGTTCCCACCCCGACCCTCAACCGGGTCATCCAGGACGCCCAGCAACGCCAGCCCCCGCCCCCGAGCGGCAAGCGGCGGCCGCGGGTGCTGTACGCGACACAGGGCGCGACGGACCCGCCGACGTTCACGCTGTTCGCAACTCATCAGCTCCCGCCGACCTACCTGCGCTACCTCGAGCGTCGCATTCGCGAATCGTTCGACCTCGGGCCCACCCCGGTGAAGATCCGGGTGCGACTGCGTGCTCGGTAGCCTGATTTCGTGACGCCGAGCGCGGTGGAGATCCGCGAGGTGGGCCCCCGCGACGGGCTGCAGAACGAGGCGCCCATCGAGATCGACGACCGGGTGCGGCTGATCGATGCTCTCACTGGCACCGGCTTGCGCTCCATCGAAGCGGCGTCGTTCGTGAAGGCCGAGGCGATCCCGGCCATGGGCGGCGCCGACGAGGTGATGGCGCGCATCGAGCGGCGTCCCGGTGTCGTCTACTCGGCGCTGGTCCCGAATCTCCGGGGCGCGGAGCGAGCAGTGGTCGCGGGGGCGGACGAGCTCGAGGTCGTCGTCAGCGCCAGCGAGACCCACAACCAGAGCAATGTGCGGCGCAGCGTCGACGATTCGATCACGGGAATGAAGGACATCGTCCGGCTCGCCCACGAAGCCGGGAAGCCGGTCGAGGCGATCGTGTCGACCTCGTTCGGGTGCCCCTACGAGGGCGACATCGCGCCGTCGCGGGTCGCTGAAGTCGCGGCCGCGCTGCTCGACGCCGGCGCCGACCGATGTTCGTTCGGCGACACGACGGGCATGGCGACGCCACGACGCGTGGACGAGGTGCTCGCCGCCCTCGCCGCGGTCGGAATCGCCACCGGCGACATCGGCCTTCACTTCCACAACACGCGCGGCACCGGGCTGGCCAACGTTGTAGCGGCGCTCGACCACGGCGTGACCCGGTTCGACGCATCGATCGGCGGGCTGGGCGGATGCCCGTACGCCCCGGGCGCGTCGGGCAACGTCGTGACCGAGGACCTGGTCCACATGCTCGAGGACATGGGCATCGACACCGGGATCGACCTCGACGCATTGATCGCGGCCGCGCATCTCGCCGAGCGGCTCGTGGGCCGCGAGCTGCCCGGTCAGGTGATGCGCGCCGGCCCTCGTTCGCGCGTGCACGCCCGGTCATGAGCGAAGACCGCGTCCGCAAGCACCTCGAGCGCGCCCTGCGCGGGAACCTCGAGGTGGGGGAGAATCGCGAGAAGCTCGACCGTCAGGGGAAGCTGTTCGTCCGCGACCGGCTGGCGAGACTGCTCGATCCCGACTCGCTCGTGGAGGACGGGCTCCTGGCCAACGCCCTCGCCGGCGATCTTCCCGCCGACGGGGTCGTCACCGGGATCGGCCGGATCGAGGGTCGACGGGTGTGCGTGATGGCCAACGACCCGACGGTGAAGGCCGGGTCGTGGGGCGCTCGGACCGTGGAGAAGATCGTGCGCCTGACCGAGACCGCGCTGCGGCACGAGCTGCCGGTCGTGTACCTCGTCGATTCGGCCGGAGCCCGCATCACCGATCAGGTGGAGCTCTTCCCGGGACGGCGCGGGGCGGGGCGCATCTTCGCCAACGAGGTCCGTCTCTCCGGGCGGGTGCCGCAGGTGTGCTGCCTCTTCGGCCCGTCCGCCGCCGGTGGGGCGTACATCCCCGCGTTCTGCGACGTCGTGTTCATGGTCGAGGGCAACGCGTCGATGTACCTGGGCTCGCCCCGCATGGCCGCCGAGGTGATCGGCGAGGACACCACGCTCGAGGAGATGGGCGGCGCCCGCATGCACGCATCGGTGAGCGGGTGCGGCGACAACCTCGTCGCCGACGACGACGCTGCCATCGATGCCGCCAGGCGGTGGCTTTCGTACCTGCCGCGAAGCTGGCGGGAGCCGCCGCGGGCAGCGCCGGCGCGGGTGCCGCGTGCCGAGGCCCGTCCAATCGCCGATGTCGTCCCTTCGGAAGAGCGTCGGGCCTACGACATGCACCGTGTCATCGACGCCTTGGTCGACGAGGACAGCATGTTCGAACTGAAGCCGCTGTTCGCGAAAGAGCTGATCATCGGGTTCGCCCGACTCGACGGTCACGCGGTCGGCATCGTGGCCAACAACCCGATGCATCTCGGCGGGGTGCTGTTCGTCGACTCCGCCGACAAGGCAGCCCGCTTCATCTGGCTGTGCGACGCGTTCAACGTTCCCCTGCTCTTCCTTGCCGACGTCCCGGGCTTCATGATCGGCACCGCGGTCGAGCGCCAGGGCATCATCCGCCACGGGGCGAAGATGATCACCGCCGTCACCGAGGCGACCGTCCCCAAGATCTCGGTGATCGTGCGCAAGGCGTACGGCGCCGGGCTCTACGCGATGTGTGGTCCTGCCTTCGACCCCGACGCCTGCCTCGCGCTGCCCACGGCCCAGATCGCGGTCATGGGCCCGGAACCAGCGGTGAACGCGGTCTACTACAACAAGATCCAGGCGATCGCCGATCCCGACGAGCGGGCGGCTTACGTCGCCGAGCGGCGAGCCGAGTACGAGACCGACGTCGACCTCGTGCACCTGGCGGCGGAGCTCGTCGTCGACGCCGTCGTCGAGCCCGACGAGCTCCGGACGGAGCTGATCCAGCGGTTCGATGTGGCGCGCTCACGGGTTCGCGAGCGGTTCGAACGCCACCACGGCGTGCCTCCGGTCTGACCGTGCCCTGGTGCCCGACCTGCGATCGATTCCTCTCACCGTCGACGGTGCGCGCCGACGGCACCTGCCCGACCTGCGACCGCGCGGTCGACGCGGGGCGAGCGCAGACGCCCGCGCACACGGTCGGGCACGACAACGGCACCGAGCAGGACGAGAAGATCCCCGTCCCGTGGCACCTCAAGTTGCTCGTCGCCGCGATCGTGATCTATCTGGGCTTTCGCGCCTGGCAGGGCATCGAGCTGCTGCTCTGAGCCTGCTGCTCTGAGCCCGGATCCGATCCGAGTCGGGAGCTGCTGGGCGCCTTGCGTGCGCGTCCGGCCACCGGCGCGCGAACGCGACCGCCCGCTGCTTTCGCCGGCGGCGACCCGGCCGGGGTCATCGAGGAAGCCTCCGCGTACACTCGGGCCGAGCGGGCTGTGGCGCAGCTTGGTTAGCGCGTTGGTCTGGGGGACCAAAGGTCCCGGGTTCAAATCCCGGCAGCCCGACTGGATGGCACCGCCCATGCCGCAGGGCACACGGTCCGGCTGAGCGGGGGAGTTGCCTCAAGCTGCGAGTCCCCTCCGACACCGATCCTGAAGCCTGCCGGTGCGTCGAGCGGCTGGTGCTGGCCACCGGCCGTCGGTGTGCCGCGAGTACCGAACCGCGGCGGGACCGCGGTGGCACAATCGGGATCGGTGTGGAACCGATACCTGGTCGCTACGGTGGCGATCACGGTCTTCTTGACCGCATGCGGCGGTAACGACGACCGTTCGTCGAGTAACGAGCGCGTGGACGATTCGGCGACGATCAAGTACGAGTACGGCGACGCGTCGGTGCCACCTGAGTTTCACCGCAGCTACTCGCTGACAGTCACGCGCGACGACGTGCACGTCGTGGTGGACAGCTACGGCGACGTACTGCACGACGACAGGCTGCCGCTTCCCGGCGCTGTATGGGAAGAGCTCACGGAAACGAGGGATCCGGTTTTCGCGTTGACACCGGACGAGCCCGACGACGGCTGCGCCGGTGGCACGACACGGACCTTGCGGGTCTCCGACAGGGACGGCACGTTCCTCGATCTCGACTTTGGTGTGTGCGGTGGCGTCAACGATGACGCCGCCGAGGCCGTCGACGCGTACATCCAACCTGCGCTCGAGGCGATCCCACAGTGGGACTCGATCGTGTCGGTGGAGTGACGGGAAGACTGCGTGTCTGCGGGATGCCTACTTCGCCTGGAGCACGGACAGGACGTTGCTGGCCGGGTCCTTGAACCATGCGATGTACGGCCCGTCCCCGCGGAATATGCCCTTCTCGTCCTGCTCGA
>JAPSGP010000393.1 GCA_031177445.1 Acidimicrobiia bacterium | reverse complement strand
TGGCTACCGCGGTCAGATGGCGATCTTGGTGAAGCCCAACGGACTGCTCGGGACCGGCTACTTGGCGGCGATCAGGCCGTTCCGGCACCTGATCGTCTACCCGACGATGATGCGAGAGCTCGAGCGCGAGTGGCGGGCGCCGATGGCGGGGGCCAATCGGCCCTCGTGATGGGCCGTCGTGATGAATAGAGATGAAGCAGTCGCTCTGCTCGACGCCCTCCATGCGGCGCAGGACGAGTTCTACGCCGGCGGCTCAGACGCCCAGCTGAGGCGCCTGATCACATGCGACCGTCGGGCTCTACGAGGTCACCGACGACAACCAGATCTGCGCCTGCTGGCTCCTGGCGCTCGACCAACGGGCCTTCGACGCCATCTGGTCGAGCTGAACGACTGCAAGCGCGAGGCAATGCCCCGTAGGTAGGCTGCGGGCCATGCCACGACTTACGGAGCTCGGGGGGAAGCGGCTGCCGTTCCTGCGCTGGTCGTTCCTCCGCATGTTGCTGGGGATGAAACGGCTGACAACCGAGTGGCAGGTGGGCGACGGGCGCGAGCAGGCCCTCGGCGAGCACGTTCTCGCCAGCGCACGCGCGGGAGATCTCGACGACGCCATCCGTGTGATCGACGAGTTCTCCTACGGGCGGAGCTTCATGGTGAACGTGGGTGACGAGAAGGGCGAGATCCTCGACGCCGCGATCCGCCGCGCGTCGCCGCAGCGATTGCTCGAGCTCGGCACGTACTGCGGCTACAGCGCGCTGCGCACGGCGCGGGCGATGCCGGAAGGGGCTCACCTGACGTCCGTCGAGTTCAACGCGGACAACGCGGCCATCGCCCGGCGCATCCTCGACCACGCCGGCGTCGGGGATCGCGTCACGATCGTGCACGGGACGCTCGGCGATGGCGGCACCACGATCGCGGCGCTCGAGTCAGAGCACGGCTTCGCGGCAGGGTCGGTCGACTTCGTGTTCATGGACCACGCCAAGGAGGCCTACCTCCCCGACCTCGAGCGGATCGTCGAAGCCGGCTGGCTCCACGCAGGCTCGGTCGTCGTCGCCGACAACGTGAAATTCCCCGGCGTGCCCGGCTACCGCGAGTTCATGCGCGAGCACGAGGGACGCGACTGGCGCACCGTCGAGCACGAGACGCACGTCGAGTACCAGACGCTGCTCAAGGACCTCGTGCTCGAGTCGGAGTACCTGGCCCCCGCGTGAGCTACCGGCTGCCGCCGGTGCTGCCGCCGGTCGCGGCGAGGAGCTCGTCTCCGGCGCGGCGGCGCTACGGCCGCCGAGCAATTCCTAGCTTTCCCGCAGCAGCTCCGCCAGCCTTTGCACGTCGGCCACGGTGACGGTCAGCTCGGGATGGCGGAGGACTCCCCATGGGTCGAGGCCGCGTACCGGCGTGCGAAACGAGATGAGCACGCCGCGGTCACCGTTGGTAGCGAACGTCAGGCCACGGTCGGTGATCGCCAGTCGCGCGGGTCCTGCGGTCTTCCAGAATGCGTACGGCCCGGTCACCGCGACGTCGGTGATGTTCGTCAGTTGCGTTGACAGCCGCCACGGACCGAAGCGGGCATCGAGAGCCTCCTCGCCCACGTCGACCCAGGCCGTCGCCGGCGTGATCCCGAACGGACGGGCCGCCGTGCGATAGGCCGCCGCGAAGGCAAAGGGGAACCGGTCGATGTCGCTCATTGCGGCGATGTTACGAGCGCCCGCCGCTAGGCGACCGAGAGGAGCTCCCACTCGCCGGGGACGCCCTTGAGCTTGTGGGCGCCGCGCTCTGAGAACTCGATGCCCGAGCCGACGACCAGGTCCTTGACCGTACGCGAGACGAGCACCTCGCCGGGACCGGCAAGGCTGCAGACCCGAGCGGCGAGGTGAACGCACATGCCGCCGATGTCATCGCCGATCAGCTCGCATTCGCCGGTGTGAAGACCCGCCCGGATCTCGATGCCGAGCGGGGCGGTCGCCGCGGCCAGCGTCCGGGCGCACTCAATGGCGCGCGCCGGTCCCTCGAAGGTGGCGAGGAAGCCGTCGCCGGTCGCCTTGACGGCGCGCCCGCCGTGGCGGCCGATCTCCGCCCGGACGAGCTCGTCGTGGCGCTGCAATACCGCTCGCCAGCGCCGGTCGCCGAGCTCGGCCGCCCGCTCGGTCGAACCGACGATGTCGGTGAAGAGCACGGTGAGGAGGCGGCGATCCGCCTCCCGCACCGGCCGGGCGCCAGTCAGGAACGATTCGACCTCGTCGAGCAGCGCGTCGACATCCCCGGCGAAGGGGAAGTGATCGAAGCCCTCGAGCTCGACGAGTTTTGCTCCCGGGATCCGCTCGGCGATATAACGGGCGCCGTCGATCGGCCAGGTCATATCGCCGGTACGGTGCAGGACGAGGGTTGGCACGGAAATCGCGGGCAGGACATCGCGGATGTCGATCTCCACGGCAAGTCGCGTGATCGCTCGCGCCATCGCCGGACTGGCCGCCTGGCGCTCGTACCGGGCCCACCAGCGAACGAGCTCGGGGTCCCTGGCGAAGCTGGGGGCGATCGCGTCGAGCCAGAAGCCCTGGCCCCAGCCGTCCTCGATCAGCTCCGCCCCGGCGGCCGCCTGCTCGGGGGTCGGCGCCCAGGGGTAGTCCTCGGCCCAGGAGCCCCGCGCGTAGGACCCGTACATGACGAGCGCTCGGACCCGGTCGACGTGGGTCGCGGCGAACAGGGCGCTCATCAGCGCTCCTTCGGAGACCCCGAAGAGGGCGCCGCGCTCGATCCCGGCGGCATCGAGGACCGCGATCAGGTCTTCCATCCGCTCCTCGAGCGTGGACACGCCCTCGACCGGGTCCGAGAGTCCGGTGCCCGGCTTGTCGAAGGTGATCACCCGTGCGAAGCGGTTCAGGCGGCGAGTTGCGCGCTCGATCGGGGGAAATTCGAACGAAGCCTCGATGTGGGAGACGAATCCGGGCACGAAGACGAGGTCGATCGGCCCGTCGCCGACGACGCCGTAGGCCACCTTGAGCCCCCGGCTCTTGGCGTAGGCGATCTGCGGCTCGACCACGGCGCGCGCGTTTCCCGGTCCTCAGCCGGAGTCCGCTTCGGCGAGCGCTGCGGCGAAGGCCGCTGTGTCGGCGATCATCTCGAACGAGGTGACTCTCTGCTCCGGGAGCGGAAGATCGCCGCGCTCGAGCGTGAAGACGTGGGCGACTCGCGCCGCCACGTCCCGCCCGGTGCTCGGGACCCTCGCACGCCAGGTGCAGAGCACGATGAGGCGGTCGCCGTCGCGGATGAACTCCTCGGGCTCGGGGCGGGGATCCTCGAGGCGCTCGTTG
>JAPSGP010000120.1 GCA_031177445.1 Acidimicrobiia bacterium | reverse complement strand
TCGCCGCGCAGTACGCCGACGAGCTCAACATCAACGCCAACTTCGTCGACATCCCGCGCAAGCTCGATGCACTCGAAGGTCACCTGCAGGATCTCGGCCGTGATCGCTCCGACATCCGGACCAGCTGCCTCGGCACGCTCGTCCTCGGCGAAACGCACGACCACGCCGTCGACAAGCTGTCCGGCCTCATGCGTGCTCGCGGCATCGAAGATCCGGGCACGATCCTCGCCGATCAGGAGATGACGACGACGCTGCTGCCCCGGATCGCCTGGGGCGACGCCGACGAGGTGGGGGTGCGGGTGACCGAGCTCCTCGACGCCGGGCTCGACGGCGTCGTCTTCAACATGCCCGCCGACGGCCACGACCCGGACGCGGTGGCGTTTGCGGGCGAGACGCTCACGAAGGCGATGGCGTAGTCCCGGAAGTGGCGTCCGTAGCAGCCTCGGCGACACCCTCGGCGATGCGCTGCTCGGTCTCGACCCATTCCTCGACGATCTCGTAGACCACGTCCTTCGCGGGCCGTACGGACTGGATCCGCCCGATGATCTGGCCTGCGGGCGACCCCGACAGCTCCTTGTTCCGCACGCGGGTGATGCGATGCGCGGCCGGCGCATAGAGGATCCCCTGCAACGGCATCGGCAGCGGATCGGGCGCGTCCTCCTGCTCCCACGCCTCGGTCCAGGCGGTTCGCACCTGGCGGGCGGGCTTCCCGGTCATCGCGCGTGAGCGGACGGTGTCCCCGAATCCGGCCTCGAGAAGGTTCTCGATCACCCACGGCGCGGTGTCGGACTCGGCGACGGTGAGCCAGATCGAGCCCGTCCACACGCCCTGGGCGCCGAGCGCCATGGCCGCCGCCATCTGCCGGCCCCGACCGATACCGCCGGCCGCGAGCACCGGCACGTCGGGCCCGACGGTGTCGACCACCTCGGGCACGAGGACCATGGTCGAAATCTCGCCGGTGTGACCGCCGGCCTCGGTGCCTTGGGCGATGATCACGTCGACACCGCGCTCGAGGTTGCGCACCGCGTGGCGCGGGCTCCCCGACAACGCGCCCACGAGGACACCGGCAGCGTGCGCGGCCTCGACCGCGTACTCGGGCGGTGGGCCGAGTGCGTTCACGAGCAGCGACACCGGGTGCTCGAGCGCGACGCGGACCTGGTCCGGGCCCTCGGCATCGACGCCGAGTCCGGCGGCTTTCATCACGCCTTCGGAGCCCTCGGGCAGCGGCGGCACGCCGTGCTCGGCGAGGACGTGCTCGACGAAGTCGCGGTGTCCCTGGGGAATGAGCGCCTCGAGACCGTCGAGGCCGATGTCGCGGTTCCCCTTGCCCACGTACTTCTCGGGCATCGCGAAGTCGACGCCGTACGGCAGCCCGCCGACGTGCTCGTCGATCCAGCGCAGCTCGATCTCGAGCTGATCGGGGCTGAACGCGAGCGCCCCGAGCACGCCGAATCCGCCCGCCTTGCTCACGGCCGCGACGACATCCCGGCAATGGGAGAACGCGAACAGCGGGAACTCGATACCGAGGCGATCGCAGATCGGTGTACGCATGGATCAGGCCTTTCGCAATGAGTATTCAGGGGGTCATACGCTCCACACGCTAAATGCGTCCCTGGGGGGGAGCGAGTGCACGCGGCGGTGGTGGTCGACGAGCTACTCGCAGCAGCCTGCGACCAGACGGGGCTCGACGACTTCGGCGACCGCGCGTTCCGCGAGGGCTTGGACGTGCTCGCGTGGTCGGTCGACCACGAGGCCCAGCTCGGCGACGTCGGACAGGTCGCCCTCCACCAGCAGATCGTCGGGAACCTCGCCAACCGCCTGCGGGTGACGCGCTGGATCGTCGACCATCCCGAGGTCGCCGACGAGCGCGTGGAGCAGCCGCTGTTCGTGCTCGGCCTGCCGCGCACCGGCACCACCCTGCTGAGCTACCTCCTCGATGAGGATCCCGGGGTCCGATCCCTCATGCGCTGGGAGTCACAGCAGAGCGTTCCGCCGCCCGAAGCCGCGACCTTCACCTCGGATCCGCGCATCGAAGCTGCACGCGAATCCCAGGTCATGCTGGACACGCTGAACCCGAGCTTCAAGGCGATGCACTACGAGGCGCCGGACGGCCCGACGGAATGTGTCGCGGTGCTGTCGCAGGACTTCAAGAGCATCCTGTGGGAGACCGTCGCCAACGTGCCTGCCTACGGGGAGTGGCTGGCCGGATGCGACTACACCTCGGCGTATGCATACCACCGCCGAGTCCTCCAGCTCCTGCAGTGGCGCGCGCCCGGTCGCTGGGCGCTCAAGAGCCCGGCGCACTGCCTGGCGCTCGATGCGCTCACGGCGACGTACCCGGACGCCCGCTTCGTCGTGACCCACCGCGACCCGGTGAAGACGGTCGCGTCGACCTGCAGCCTCGTCACGTCGCTGTCGGGAACCTTCTCCGACGGCGACCACCGCGAGTACATCGCCCGTCACTGGACCGACCTGCTGAGCGACATCGTCGATCGGACCGAGGCCTACCGCACGGTCCACGACGACGGAAGGTTCTACGACGTCGCGTACGCCGATCTCGTGCGTGATCCCGTCGCCACGGTGCGCGGCATCTACGCGCACTTCGGCGACCAGCTCAGCGCGACAGCGGAAGCCGCCATGGCTGGTTACGCCGCCGAGAACCGCCAGGGCAAGCACGGCACGCACGCCTACCGCCTCGACGAACTCGGTCTCGATCGCGCCAAGCTCGAGGCACGCTTCGCCGACTACCGCGCCCGCCGTGCGATTCCGCACGAGCCGGTCGGCTGAGCGCAGACGCGCCCCATCCGAACGCGACATCAACTGGCGGTGGTGCGCGCGGTCGAGGTTCGGCCAGAATGCGGCGTCGAGCCCAAACCGGACGGGAGGAACCGATGGCGCTGTGGCCGGAAGAGTACGAAGGACTCCGCGATGAAGCTCGCCAGATGGCCGGCGCCGTGCTCGAGTTCTTCGCCAGCGGCGCGACCGGCGACGTGCCGACCGACCCGGCAGGCCGCATCCACGTCATGCGCGAGGCGCTCGCGGCACTCGAGTCGAAGTCGCGCGCCGGCACGGACGAGGTGATCGCCGGCGTCCCGTGCCGCGTGTTCCGGCCCGCGGGTGAGCCGCGCGGGACGTACCTCCACTTCCACGGCGGCGCAATGCTGCTCGGCAGCCCGCTCCTGAATGACGTTGCCAACGCTGATCTGTGCACGCGCCTCGGCGTCAACGTGATCTCGGTCGACTATCGCTTGGCGCCCGAGCACCCGTTCCCAGCCGGCTCCGACGACTGCCTGGCCGTGGCGCGCTGGGTCTTCGGCAACGAAGAGGGCCCCGTCGTGCTGGGCGGCGAGTCCGCCGGCGGCTACTACGCCGCGCTCACCACCCTTCGCATTCGCGACGAGCTCGGCACCATCGACCGCGTGACCGGGGTGAACCTCGTGTTCGGTGTGTACGACCTCGGGGGCACGCCGAGCAATCGGGGGACCCGGCCAACCGACATCGTCGACATCCTCGAGGACGGGATGATGGGGTTCCTGTGCGAGTGCTTCGTGCCCGGCCGATCCCTCGAGGAGGCGCGCGATCCTGTGTGCTCGCCGCTCTACGCGGACCTCACCGGCCTCCCGCCTGCGTTGTTCACGGTCGGCACCGCTGATCACTTGCTCGACGACACCCTGTTCATGGCCGCCCGCTGGCAGGCCTACGAGAACGAGGCCGAGCTCGCGGTGTACCCCGACTGCATCCACGCCTTCAACGCGATCCCCACCGAGCTCTCCAAACGCGCGAACGAGCGCATCGACGAGTTCCTCGATCGCTCGTTCGGGTAACCGGCACGTCGTCGCGCCTCAGCCGGGCGCGATCCGGCGGGCGACATCGGCGAGCTCGGGCGATCCGGCTGACTCTTGCACGCAGCGAGCAAACAGCCACGACACGAGCCGGTCACGGTCGACCTCGACCAGGTCCGCCATCCGGTGGGCGAGTCCTCGCGGGTCCGCGTGCAGCCGCTCGTCGCAGTTGAGCAGGTGCTGGAGTGCGTCGTAGGCAGGATCGCCGACGTGCGGCTTCGGGTCGACGACCAACCATGGCTCCCGTCTCGAGGCGAGCACGTTCCCGGCAGCGCGGGCCGCGATGCTCGGAATTCGTTCAGTCGGGGTGGCGCGCCTGCCGGAACGCGGCGAGGATCTCGTCGCGTTGTGCCGGCTGAAGCGCATCCACGTCGTCCTCGGTGATCCGACCGGCGAGCCGGATCAGACGGTCGATCTGGTCGAGGACGCTCGTGCACCCGGGACAGATCGCCAGGTGCTGCTCGAGTCGGACCCGTAGATCGCCCGGGATCGATCCCTCGAGATAGTCGGTGACCATCTCGACGAAGACGGCGCACGGAAGATCGTCCTCGGGCGGGGGCTGCGGAACGTTCGTCGTCACGCGCTCGCCCCCTCGAAGTACTGCTCGAGGGCGCGCCGCACCTTCGAACGCGCCCGGTGGAGCAGCACTCGCTGGTTCGTCTCCGAGATGTTCAGTGCGTCGCAGACCTCCACAGAGGTCCAACCGTCGACGTCACGCAGCGTCATGACTTCGCGTTGTGCGGGCGGGAGGTCGGCCATTGCCTCACGCATCACCGCAACGGTCTCGGCGGCCTCGAGCCGCTCCTCGGGCTCATGCTCCCATGCGAGCGGGAACGACACCCAGTGGCCGGTCGGATCGGCGGCAGGCGCGGTGAGGAAGCGATCAGGGTCGATCGCCGGTCCCGCGCCGTCCTCGAGGGCCCGGCTCGCCGACGCGAACGGGATGCTCCGGTGCTCGCGGATCCCCCGGGCGCGGGCGATGTTCACGAGGATGCGGAAGATCCAGGTCTTCACACTCGAGCGACCCTCGAAACGGGCGATCCCGGAGACGACGCCCATCCACGTCTCCTGCACGACCTCGTCGGCGATCGCCCGGTTCCCGACGTAGCTCATCGCGACCCGCCGGAGACAGCCGTCGTAGCGGTCGAGCAGCCAGGTGAACGCGGCCTCGTCGCGGTCGCGCAGGCAGCCGACGAGGACGACGTCGTCGTCGAACGCGACCACCGAGTCCGCGAGGGCGGGCCTGCCATCCACCGGTGGAAGTCTGCTGCGGCGCGCACCGCGCGTCCAACCTGGCGATCAGCCGATGGTGTGGCGCTCGCGGGAATCCAACCCCGCGGCGCTGGCGGTCGCCTCGTGGATCGCCCAGGCGGCGTTCACGAGGCCGATGTGGCTGAACGCCTGCGGGAAGTTGCCGAGCAGCTCCCCGGTTCCGGCGTCGACCTCCTCGGCGAGGAGGCCCACGTCGTTGACGTAGGCGATCGCGTGCTGGAACGTCTCGCGGGCACGGTCAACCTCGCCGGCCAGCGCAAGCGCCTGTGCGAGCCAGAAGGTGCACAGGAGGAAGGTGCCCTCCTCGCCCTCGAGACCGTCGTGAGCGAGGTAGCGGTACACCAGGCCACGGTCGTCGGTGAGCCGGTCGGCGGTGGCGTTGATGGTCGCGAGCATGCGGGGGTCGTCGGCGGGGAGGAAGCCCACGATCGGCATCATGAGGTTGGACGCGTCCAGGTCCTCGGACCCGAACGACTGCGTGAACGCGCCGGCCTGCTCGTTCCAACCCTGCGTCAGGATGGCGTCGGCGATCTCCTCCCGGGTGCGCTTCCAGCCGTCGACCCGGTCCTGGGCGTCGAGCCGGTCGGCGAGAGAGATCGCGCGGTCGAGCGCGACCCAGCACATGAGCTTCGAGTAGAGGAAGTCGCGTGGCTCGCCCCGGATCTCCCAGATCCCCTGATCCTTCTCTTGCCAGCGGGCGGCAGCGGTGTCGGCGAGGTCGGCGAGGAACTGCTTGGTCGCCGGGCCGAGACGGTCGAGCTGGTCGGGCAGGCGCACGGCGGCGTCGAGCAGCTCGCCGTAGACGTCGAGTTGCCGCTGGCTCCACGCGCCGTTCCCGACGCGCACCGGCGCGCTGTTGCGCCAGCCGGTCAGGTGCGGCAGCTCGCGCTCGCTCAGATCCCGTTCACCGCCGATGCCGAACATGATCTGCAGATCGGTGCCCCGCCGCACCTGCGACGCGGCCGCGCTCGACATGAAGTCGAAGAACTTGTCGGCCTCGTCGGGGCACGCCGCGACCCACAGCGCCTGCAGGGTGAAGCTGGCGTCGCGCACCCAGGCGTACCGGTAGTCCCAGTTGCGGGAGCCGCCCGGGGTCTCGGGCAGCGATGTCGTCGCCGCGGCACAGATCGCGCCGGTCGGAAAGTAGGTGAGGGCGTACAGCACTCGGCCGCTGTGGTGGACGAGGTCCTGCCAGGGACCGTCGTAGCTCTGATGCAGCTCCGACCAGGTGTGCCACGCCCGGGCGGTGTCGTCCACCCGCGCGGCGATCTCGTCCTGGCTCCAGAACCGCGGCGCCGGGTCGGAACTCGTGGCGTAACCGAGCCCGAACGCCACGGTTTCGCCTGCGCGCACGGTGAAGCGGGCCCGGGCGACGAACTCGTCGACCTCGACTGGTACCGGCGACGACAGCGCGAGCACGTCGGCACCGCCCCGCGCCGTGACGCCGCCGTCGACGGGATTCAACAGTGGATAGATGAGGCCGTACTCCGGACGGGGCGCGTACTCGAGCTCCAAGTCGACCTCGCCGTTCACACCGGTCACGCGTCGCAGCAGGACCGACGGGGCGCCGGCCCCGAGCTCGTGACCACGCTCGTTGCGACCGACCGCGAGAGCATCGGTGATCGTCACGGTGCCGGCCCTGGTCCGAAACGTGGTCTCCAGGAGCATGGTGTCGTCGACGTAGCGTCGTTCGGACTCGGCTTCGCCCATGGGCCGGATGGACCAATGCCCGGCACGCTCGTCGAGCAGGCGACCAAGGATCGACGGGCTGTCGAAGCGCGGGAAGCACAGCCAGTCGACCGAGCCGTCACGGCTGACGAGTGCGGCCGACCGGCAGTCGGACAGGAGTGCGTACTCTGCGATGGGCAGCTGGCTCATGGTCACCTCTGTGATCGTCGGGATCTGGGCGTTACGCGTCGCGCAATGCGTCGCGGACGCTGCGGAAGAAGCGCAGTGCGTGCGCTCGCTGATCCGCGGCGGCGGCGAGCTCGCGCATCGGCAGGATCGCGCCGCGGAAGCTCTCGGCGTTCCAGAGCTCGTCTGCCGGCGCGGCTTCGGCGTTCGCGGGCACGACGTAGAGGTAGGGCTCGGGAGTCGCGGCGTCGCCCGGCGACGCGCCGAACGTCGCCCGGCGCTCCTGATCGAGGCAGTCGAATGCGGCGTCGAAGTGCTCGGGCCAAAGCTGCACACGGCTGGACGCGGTGGAGACGGCGTCGGCGCGCAGCTCCTCCATGACCGAGTACGCGAAGCCGTACCACTCGCCGAGGAAGTCGGCAGCGGTCTCGTCGACGGCGAGCTTCGCGTCGAGCGCGCCGGCGGCGGGCACGTCGAAGGGTTCGGCCCAAGCGATGTCGGGCTCGCCGTCGAGCACGAGCGCGGCCGCAGCGGCGAGGGTGGTGACGGGCTGCACACTCGCCCGGTCGCCCCGCTGCCGGACGAGGTGCGTGCCGACGACTCGGACCTGCTCGTCGGCGCCAAAGAACGGCGTGCCAAACCCGCCGAGCGTCCAGCGCAACGCGATCTTGCCATTGGCCCGCCGCCGGGCCGGCGATACGACGTACACGGCGAGCCGGTGCAGCGCCAGCCGCGTCTCGGTGAGCGTCTCCGGGAGTGGCGGGAGGCGCCGGTAGGCACCGAGCCATCGGGCTGCGACCCACGCGTCGTGCTCGGGATGGTCGTGGAGCCATTCGTCCCACGTCAGTTCGGCGTTCGGCACCGGACTCACGCCCGGAACACCGGATCCACCAACCGGGCGACCAGCGGCGACCGGGTCGTCGGCGAACCACTCGCCGTCGTCGACCGCCGGCGGCGACGGCTCCAG
>JAPSGP010000119.1 GCA_031177445.1 Acidimicrobiia bacterium | reverse complement strand
GCCGCCGGTGACGGCGGCCGAGGCCGCACCCGCGACCAGCGCCTGTTCCCGTTCGAGGACCGCGAACGCGGCCGCGATCGCGGCCACCTCCTCGGGTGTCGCGTCCGGCGAGACGACCTGGAACCGAGGCTGGCTCAATGCTTCACGCTCTCGGCGCTTCGCGCCGGGCCGCTCGGGCCCCGGCTCGCTGCGGCGCAGGCTCCGCTTCCTGCTCCGGCGGTCGGCAAAGCCGCCGCCTCCGCGTCCCGTCTCGCGGCGCAGACCGCCTGCGCCGCGGTCGCTCGCCTCACAGGGGGACGTTCCCGTGCTTGCGCTGCGGGAGCCGTTCCTTCTTGGTGCGCAGCATCGCCAAGGACCGCACCAGCACGCGCCTGGTCTCGCGCGGGTCGATGACGTCGTCGACATAGCCGCGCTCGGCCGCGTTGTACGGGTTGGCGAACCGCTCGGTGTACTCCTCGATGAGCTCGGCCCGCCGAGCGTCGGCGTCGCCGGCCGATTCGATCTCCTTGCGGAAGATGATGTTCACCGCGCCCTGCGGGCCCATCACCGCGATCTCGGCCGACGGCCACGCGAACGCGAGGTCGGCGCCGATCGACTTCGAGTTCATGACGACGTAGGCGCCGCCATACCCCTTGCGCGTGATCACCTGCACCCGAGGCACGGTCGCCTCGCAGTACGCGTACAGCAACTTGGCGCCGTGGCGGATGATGCCCCCGTACTCCTGGTCGGTGCCGGGCAGGAACCCGGGCACGTCGACGAAGGTCACCAGCGGGATGTTGAAGGCGTCGCAGGTGCGCACGAAGCGGGCGGCCTTCTCGGAGGCTTCGATGTCGAGGCAGCCGGCGAGCACCTGCGGCTGGTTGCCGACGACGCCGATCACGTGACCGTCGATGCGACCGAAGCCGCACACGATGTTCATCGCCCACAATGAGTGCACCTCGAAGAAGTCGCCGTCGTCGACGATCTCCGAGATGACCTTCTTCATGTCGTAGGGCTTGTTGGGCGCGTCGGGGATGAGGTCGATGATCCCGGCACACGGCCGGTCGGGATCGTCGTCGGTCTCGAAGTGCGGCGGATCCTCGAGGTTGTTCGACGGAAGGAACGAGAGGAGGTACCGCACCTGCCCGAGCACGCTCTGCTCGTCGTCGCCGACGAACGTGGCCACGCCCGACTTGGTGGCGTGCGTCATCGCGCCACCCAGCTCCTCCTGGGTGACCTCTTCGCCCGTGACCGTCTTCACGACATCGGGCCCGGTGATGAACATGTTCGAGGTGCCCTTGACCATGAAGATGAAGTCGGTCATCGCAGGCGAGTACACCGCCCCGCCGGCGCACGGGCCGAGGATCACGCTGATCTGCGGCACCACACCGGACGCCTTCACATTGCGATGGAAGATGCCGCCGTAGCTGGCGAGGGAGACGACGCCTTCCTGGATGCGGGCGCCGGCGCCGTCGTTGAGGCCGATGACCGGTGCGCCCACCGACTCGGCGAGGTCCATGACCTTGTGGATCTTCTCCGCGAACACCTCGCCCAGCGCGCCGCCGAAGACGGTGAAGTCCTGGGCGAACACGAAGACCTTGCGGCCGTCGACCGTTCCCCAGCCGGTGACGACACCGTCGGTCAGCGGGCGGGAGTTCTCGATGCCGAAGCCGTGGGCGCGGTGGCGCGCCAACATGTCGAGCTCGACGAACGAGCCCGCATCGAGCAGTTCCTCGAGCCGCTCCCGGGCGGTGAGCTTGCCCCGGTTGTGCTGGCGCTCGACGGCCGCCGGGCTGCCGGCGTGCAGCGCCTGCTCGCGCAGCGTTGCCAGCTGCTCGAGTCGCTCCTCGATCGGGTGCGCGACGGGCGCGACCGCCGCGCTGGCCCCGCCTTCGCCGTGGATCTCCGGCTCTTCTACCGCCATTCGTTGCAGCGTAGTTGGACGGCTGTCAGGGGCCGTCGCTCGGCGACGCCGTTCGACCAGCGTCTACGGGCGGTTGCTCCTCGGTCGTGAGCCTTGCCCAGAACCCGGCGGGGATCAGCTGGATCACGGCGCCGAGCACGACGACGGCACCACCCGCAGCGGCCACGTACGGGCCTACCGCGACGAGCCGCGACAGTGCCACCGGGAGATCACGGTCGACGATCAGCTCGTGCATCTGGAACACGAACAGGAACGCCGCTCCACCGGCGGCGAGCCCCGCCAACAGACCCACGACCCGGCCGCCGGGAAGGAACGGCGACGCGATGGCGAGCGCGCCGAGCGCGAACACGACGATGCCGACGGTGATGCCGCCGGACGCGGGCTCGTGATCGAGCAGGAACTTCGCCGACGCCCCGAACGAGCTCTTCGCAGGATCGGGGTCGACCGCCTTCGTCCAGTTGAGGAAGCTCGACACCACGATGATGACGCCGCCCGCCGTGACGATGAGTCTCCCGGCGCGGGTCATGTCCTCGAAGACCCCATCACTGAGGTCTGGCGCCGAGCCAGGCTCAGGATCCCGCCGACGAGCGCGACCACTCCGCCGCCGATGGCGATGTAGACCCCGGGATCGAGCAGCTCCCACAGCCCGAGGTCGAAATTGGAGCCGGGGACGTCGTTGAGGTCGTCCACCAGCGTGTTCGTCTGCTGGATGAAGCGGACGCCGATCGCAACCGCCACGACGCCGACCACGATCGTGAGCCAGCGCACCGGCCGGACCAGAGCGGCGAAGACTCCGACCGCGCCGAGGACGAGCATCACGATGCCGAGGTTGAGACCCGCCTCGCCGGTGTCGCTCTCCAGCAGGAAGTTTGCCGGCGCCTTGTAGGCGGACAAGCTGTCCCCGCCCTCACCCAGCCAGTTGAACCACGACGACACTGCGACGATCGCCGAGCCCACGAGCGCGATGACGAGCGGCGCGGTGACCGTCGGCCGCGTGCGGCCCTCGACTTCGGCGGCGGCGCCACCGGGCGACGTCCACCCGCTCGGCTGTGGTTGGGGAGCCGATGCCGCTGGCGCGCTCCAGGCCGTCGACGGCGCGCCGGCGGTGGACGGGCTCGCCCACCCGCTCGCCGGTGCTGCCGGCGCCACCGGCTCCGGAGCGACCGGCGGAGTCTGGACCGGCGCGGTCGGCGGTGTCTGGATGGGCTCGGTCGGCGGTGTCTCGGGCTGCGGCGCGACCGCGGCCTCGGGCCCTGCCGACGACGCACCTGCTTCCACGAGCCGCCGACCATCGACCCACGCCTCCCAGCCGTTCGAGCACTTGATGTGAGCCCAGTCGGCGCGCCGTTCGGTCACCTCGACGTCGAGCCCCGGGTCGAGCGTCGCCGCGGGCGCGCCGGTGCCGTCGGGAACGGGCCACGCGGGAAGTCCCGTCTGCGGGATCACGTGCGTCGGGCTGTACGCCATGCGCTCCCCCTTCGTCAGCGCGCAGCGTACCGGCGCGCCGCATCAGTTGCTCCGGATGGAGGAAGCGAAGCCATGCGCGACACGACCCCGTCGAACGACGGGGCCGTGCAGAGGATGGTGCGAGATCGACGATCAAGTGGTAGAGGAGCCGACCTCGAGTGACTGCGTGTCGCCGGTGTGGATCTCCACCTTGCGCGGCTTTGCCTTCTCGGCGATCGGGATCGTCAGCCGAAGCACACCGTGCTCGTAGTGGGCGTCGATGTGATCGGCGTCGAGCGACTCACCCAGCAGCACCTGGCGGGAGAACGCGCCCTGCGTGCGCTCACGCGCCAGCACCTCGGTGCCATCCTCCGGCCACCACTGCCGCTCGGCCTTCACCGTCAACACATCGTTCTCGACGGTCAGGTCGATCGACTCGGGGTTGACGCCAGGAAGGTCGAACCGGACCTCGACGTGGTCCCCCTTGCGGTAAGCGTCCATCGGCATCCACGGCGCACGAGCCGCATTGCCGAACAGGCCCTCGGTGAAACGGTCGATCTCGCGGAACGGGTCGTAGCGCATCAGCATTGCTGACCACCTCCATTCTTGGGGGAGCCCGTGCTCCCGGTCTCCAGAACGGCCAGTGGGCCATCTCTTGTTCCTTAGGGTAGCAGAAAACTTGAGTGCTGCAACAACAACATGGGCGCCCTCCCTGAGGAAATTCCCTGGTCAAGGGCGTTTCTGGAGGTCCTCGAGCACGTCCGGCCATCCCGGGACGATGCCCAGGTGTCCCTGCTCGGGCCAGACCCGGGCTCTGGAAGAGCGCAGGGTTGCCGCCAGATACTGGAAGTCGGGCTCACCCCGGGTGTCCTGCGCCCCGTGCCACAACGATGTGCCCGGCGCCACGTCGGCCATTGCAAAGCGCCACGGCCGCCAGAGGGCGATGAGGTCGTCGGCCATGCCGAAGGCGCCGGTATGGAACGCCTCGGCGGCGTCGGCGACGAGCATCGGCCCGTGCTCGGGGTGTTCAGCCACGGCCCGGTCGGCAGGCCGGCCGCCACCGAGGAACGACGCCGGATCGGCGACGATCGGGGCCATGTAGCGGGCGATCGCCCGGGCCGATCGCTGTGGCTCGCGCCGCGCCATCGCAGCGGTCGGTCGGTAGTGGTCCGGCAGTGCGTCCCAGGCGCCGGGCACCTCGTCGAGCGGGCCGGGGGCTGCGGCCAGCGCCGCCGCCGACACCCGGTTGGGCATCGCGAGCGCGCACGCGAGCGCGTGGCCGCCGCCGGCCGAGACGCCGATCACCGCGAACCGGGTGATGCCCAGATGTTCGGCGAGCTGGGCGACATCGGCGGGCGTGTCGACGAGCTCGCGGGACTCGAGACGATCCGAACCGCCGTAGCCCGGTCGATCGAACGTCACCAGCCGCACCCCGAGGTCGCCCGTCACCTTCGGCTGCGGCGAGAACCAGCGCGAGCCCGGCGCACCGTGGAAGAGCACGACCGGGGAGCCCATGGGGTCACCCCATTCGCAGTAGCTGAGCGTCCGCCCGTCGGTGAGACGGAAGTGTGAGTCGGAGAGGGGCTCCGTCACTCCTCGACGAGCTCGATGAGGGTGCCGAACGCCGTCTTCGGGTGCACGAAGGCGACGGTGGTGCCGCGGCTCCCGGGACGGGGAGCGTCGTCGATGACCTGGTGACCTTCGGCCTTCACCCGTGCGAGCGCGGCCGCGCAGTCGTCGACCCGGTACCCGACGTGGTGCAGCCCCTCGCCCCGCTTCTCGAGGTACTTCGCCACCGGCGAGTCGTCCCGCACCGGCGTGAGCAGCTGGATGTAGGAGTCGGCCACCTTCAGCAGCACCTCTTCCACGCCGTCCTTCTCGACGACCTCGCGGTGCACCGGCTCGACGCCGTAGGTCTTGCGGTAGTAGTCGACGGCGGAGTCGAGGTCGCGTACGGCGATCGCGATGTGATCGATCTCGGTCAGGCCAGCTGCAGCCAACGTCAGCCTCCGTGCCGGCGGAACAAGGTGATCTGGTCGAGGTGGCGCTCCCGGAGCGCAGTGTCGCGCACGCCGAGGCCCTCCTCCGGTGCGAGACAGAGCACGCCGACCTTTCCTTCCACGAGGTTGTGGTGCACCTGCGTCGCCGCCTCACCCGTCTGGTCGAGCGGATACACCCGCGACAGCGTCGGGTGGATCTTGCCTTCGCACACAAGCCGGTTGGCCTCCCAGGCTTCGCGGTAGTTGGCGAAGTGGCACCCCTTGAGCGTCTTCAACATCATCCAGAGGTAGCGGTTGTCGTACTCGATCGTGAAGCCCGACGTGGCCGCGCAGGTGATGATCGTCCCGCCTCTCTTGGCGACGAACACCGACGCGCCCATCGTCTGGCGGCCCGGGTGCTCGAAGACGACGTCGGGATCGGCCCCGGCGAGCTCGCGGATCTTCTTCCCGAGACGGCGCCACTCCCCCGGGTCCTGTTCGGTGTCGGTCTTCCAGAAGCGGTAGCCCTCGGCTTTGCGGTCGATGACGTGTTCGACGCCCATCTCGTGCAGCAGCGCGGCGCGCTCGGGTGACGACACCATGCCCACCGGGGTGCCGCCGCCGTTGAGGACGTACTGGCAGGCGTAGGCGCCGATGCCACCGGACGCGCCCCACACGAGCACGGTCTGGCCCTGGGTCATCTGGGCGCCGTGCGGGCTCACGATCATGCGGTAGCTGGTCGAGTTGCAGAGCGCGTTGCAAGCCGCCTCTTCCCACGAGAGGTGCTCGGGCTTGGGCATGAGCTGGTTCGCGCGCACGAGCGCGATCTCAGCGAGGCCGCCGTAGTTCGACTCGAAACCCCAGATTCGCTGATTGGTGGCGAGCATGGAGTCGTCGTGGCTCGACGGGTCCTGGTCGTCCACGTAATTGCAGTGCACGGTGACGCGGTCGCCGGGCTTCCAGTTGCGCACCGCGGAGCCGACCCGCAGCACGACGCCGGCGGCGTCGCTGCCCATGATGTGGAACGGCTGATCGTGCCGCGCACCCCACACGCTCTCCTTCCCTAGTCGCTTCAGAAACTGGAACGTGGGCAAGGGCTCGAAGATCGAGGTCCACACCGTGTTGAAGTTGATCGCCGACGCCATGACCGCGACGTAGGCCTCGTCGGGTGCGAGCTCGGGCAGGGGCACCGCTTCGACGTGGGTCGACTTGCGGGGGTCCTTCTCTTCCGACGGCAACCCGGCAAACATCTCCTGTTCGTCGGCGCGCACCAGCGCGGCCCGGAAATCCGCTGGCAGCGGCAACGCCGCCAGCTCGTCGGCGGGGGCGTCGGCGAGGATCGCGTCGCGGATGGCATCCATCTCGGTGCTCATAGCGCAGGACCGTACCCCCGGCCTGGGACATATGCCTCCCGGCTACTCTTGGGTAACCACGCGTTTCTTCGGGGAGGAACGGCATGCCCGGCTCGGTCATCATCTCGTCAGCCCGCACGCCCATCGGCAAGCTCTCGGGCGGCCTGGCCTCGTTCTCGGCCCAGGACCTCGGCGGCTTCGCGATCCAGGCGGCGCTGGAGCGAGCGGGCGTGGGCCCGGAGCAGGTCGACTACGTCGTCATGGGTCAGGTGCTCCAGGCGGGCCAGGGCCAGATCACGGCCCGGCAGGCAGCGGTGAACGCGGGCGTGCCCATGACCGTGCCTGCCATCACGGTCAACAAGGTGTGCCTCTCGGGTCTCAACGCGATCTACCTCGCCGACCAGATGATCCAATCGGGTGACGCCGAGGTCGTCGTCGCCGGCGGCATGGAGTCGATGACCAACGCGCCGTACCTCCTGCACGGCGCCCGCGCCGGCTACCGCATGGGGCACGGCGAGCTCGTCGACTCGATGATCAACGACGGACTGTGGTGCGCGTTCGACGCGGTGCACATGGGTGCCGGGACCGAGCAGTACGTCGGCGAGGTCGGCGGCATCTCACGCCAGGCCCAGGACGAGCTGGCGGCCCAGAGCCACGAGCGGGCGGCGGCCGCCATCAAGGAAGGGCGGCTCGCCGACGAGATCGCGCCGGTCGCGGTCCCGCAGCGCAAGGGTGACCCGATCCTCGTCGACACCGATGAAGGTGTCCGGCCCGGCACGACGCCCGAGACCCTGGGTCAACTGAAGCCGGCGTTCTCCAGGGACGGCACCATCACCGCCGGCAACGCGTCGCAGATCTCCGACGGCGCGGCTGCGGTCATCGTGACCAGTGGGGAGAAGGCGGAGGAGCTCGGTGCCACCCCGATCGCCGAGCTGGTCAGCTTCGGCATGGTCGCGGGACCCGACCCGTCGCTGCTGACGCAGCCGTCGCGCGCGATCAAGCGCGCGCTCGAGCCCGTCGACAAGAAGGTCGCCAACATCGACCTGTTCGAGCTCAACGAGGCCTTCGCGGCCGTCGGGATCGCGTCGATGAAGGATCTCGGCATCTCCGACGACGTCGTCAACGTCAACGGCGGGGCGATCGCGCTCGGCCACCCGATCGGGATGTCGGGAACGCGGGTCGTCATCACCCTCGTCGACGAGCTCCGTCGCCGCGGCGGGGGGTTCGGCGCCGCTGCCCTGTGCGGCGGCGGCGGCCAGGGCGAGGCCGCCATCGTGCGCGC
>JAPSGP010000118.1 GCA_031177445.1 Acidimicrobiia bacterium | reverse complement strand
CAACAACGCCATTCCGGGTGTCGTGGCGGCACGCGGCTCCCGCGCTTCATGGGTCGACATGTACAGCATCATCAGCAAGTCGACTGACATGGCCGACTGCGTCCACCCCGACCAGAGCGGCTACGAGAAGATCGGCACGGCCTGGTACAACAAGATCGCCAGCCGCCTCACCGCGTCGCCCACGGTGCCGGGCGCGCCGACCAACGTCAGCGCGACGCCGGGTGACGCGCGAGCGACCGTCAGCTTCACGCCGCCGTCGAACAACGGTGGCTCGCCGATCACCGGCTACGCGGTGACGTCGTCACCGGCGACGACCACGAAGCTCGCCGCCGGTTCGCCGATGGTGTTCGACGGGCTCACCAACGGCGTCGCGTATCGCTTTACCGTTCGGGCGGCGAACTCGGTCGGCCTCGGCCCCGGCGCGACATCGAACTCAGTCACGCCGACGGCGACGCCACCGCCACCGCCACCGAGCGGGACCACGTACCTGAGCGACCTGACCGCGAGCAAGACCGGTACCGGCACGTACCAACGTGACCGGAACGCGAACGACACCACGCCGCTCAACGCCGGAGCGCAGACCTACCAGAAGGGACTGGGCGTCAACCCGGCCGTCACCCTCACCTACGCGTTGAACGGCAACTTCTCACGATTCCTGAGCGACGTCGGAATCGGGCGGACACTCTGCGGCTCGGGAGGCTCGGCCACCTTCCGGGTCTTCCTCGACAGCGCTTCGACCGCGGCGTTCGACAGCGGAACGATGTCGGGGAACACCGCGATCAAGAAGGTCGACATCGACGTCACGGGGAAGAGCACGCTGAAGCTCGTCTACGAGAAGACGGGGACCTCGACCTGCAACTACGGCGCTTGGGGCGACGCGCGGTTGACGACGAGCTCCACGCCGCCACCGTCACCCACCGCTCCGGGCGCGCCGACGATCGGCGCCGCGACCGCCGGCAACGGCCAGGCGACGGTCAGCTTCACCCCACCGGCTTACAACGGTGGCTCGACGATCATCGACTACACGGTGACCGGAGTGCCGGGAGGGTCGCAGACAGGTACGAGCTCTCCGATCACGGTGACCGGGCTCACCAACGACACCTCGTACACGTTCACCGTGACAGCCAGGAACTCCGTCGGCACCAGCAGCCCGTCAGCCGCCTCGAACCCGGTGACCCCGACCGAGCCGCCACCGCCTGGCGACGAGACGTTCCTCAGCGATCTGACGGCCACCAAAACCGGCACCGGGACGTACCAGCGCGATCGGAACGGCAACAACACCGGGCTGATCAGGCTCGGCAGCGTCCAGTACGCCAAGGGCCTGGGCGTCAACCCGCCCGTCACGCTCACCTACGCGCTCGGCGGCAACTACAAACGGTTCCTGAGCGATGTCGGGATCGATGAGATCTGCGGGAACGCGGGCTCGGCCCGCTTCAGGGTCTTCCGCGACAGCGAGTCGACACCGGCGTTCGACAGCGGCGCGACGACGGGGGCCAGCGCGACCAAGCAGATCGACGTCGACGTGACCGGCACGACGACGCTCAAGCTGGTGTACGAACGGACCGGCGTCGTCAGCTGCGACTACGGCGCCTGGGCCGACGCCCGCCTGACCAAGTGAGCTGAGCGTGACGCGCGCGCGGGCGGTCGTGGCCGCGCTGGCACTCGGCTTCGCCACCATCCCGGTCGCCACCCTCGCAACCGCACCGGCCACGGCCCAGACCACGCCGAAGGTCAGGATCATGCCGCTCGGCGACTCCATCACGCGCGGCGCGATCGAATACAAGGGCGGCTACCGCGGCCCGCTCGAGGACCTCCTCGTGGGCGGTCGTTACTCGTTCGACTTCGTCGGGAGCCAGAGCGAGGGGCCGGCGACCCTCGACGACAAGAACCACGAAGGCTGGAACGGCTTCACCATCTACGACATCGCGACCAGGATCCATGGATGGTTGAGCACCGCGCAGCCTGACTACGTGCTGCTCATGGCGGGCACCAACGACGTCGGGAATGCGGGCAGGACGGGAGCGCCGCCGTTCGACGCCCAGAAGACGGCAGGGGAGCTCGGAGATCTCATCGACACGATCCTCGCCAACAGCACCGCTAAGATCGTCGTCGCTCAGATCATCCCCTTCCGCGATCCGTACGCGGCACGTGACCCGGAGGCGAGGGCGTACAACGCCGAGCTCCCCGGCGTAGTGAGCACCAAGGGCCGACGCGTCTCGCTCGTCGACATGTACAGCGTCGTCGACAAGGCCACTGAGATGGCCGACGGCAATCACCCGAATGCCAAGGGTTACAGCGACATCGCGCGCGTCTGGTACGACGAGCTCGTCCGGATCCTCCCAACGCCACCCCCGCCGCCGTCGACGAGCTCGACCACGACCCCGCCGGCGACGAGCTCCAAGTACCTCAGCGACCTCACGCCGTTGTCGGCCGTCAACGGTGGCGGGCCGTACCGCCGCGACCAGAACGGCAACGGCAGTGGCAAGATCAAGCTCGACGGCAAGGTCTACGACAAGGGGCTCGGCGTCTACCCCCGCAGCGACATCGTCTACACGCTGAACGGCGCCTACACCAGCTTCTCGGCCGAGGTCGGCATCGACGACATCTGCGGCGGTGCGGGGTCACTGAAGTTCGAGGTCTTTCTCGACGGGGCCGCCAGCCCGATCTACACGAGCGGAACCGTCACCGGCGCGACGCCGAGGAAGTGGGCGCTGGTGGACGTGGGGAACGTCACCCGTCTCCGGCTGGTCGTGACCAACGTGGCCGGTATCAGCTGTGAGTACGCCGACTGGGCGAACGCGCTCGTGTCGGCCTCGGGGACCCCACCGTCGTCCACCACGACGACGACCACCACGGTCCCGCCTTCCACGACGACGACCACAACGACTACCACCACGACGACGACCGTGCCACCGGCCACGACCACGCCCACCACCGCGCCGACGACCACGTACGTGAGCCAGCTCACGGCGGCGAAGTCGGGTACCGGCCCGTACCGGAAGGACCTGAACGCCGCCGGGAGTGCGATCAAGGTCGACGGGACTCAGTACGCCAAGGGCATCGGCATGTACCCGTCCGTCGCGCTGACCTACAGCCTCGCCGGCGGCTACAGCCGTTTCCTGAGCGACGTCGGCATCGACGACGTCTGCGGCGGGGCGGGCTCGGTGATCTTCCGCGTGTTCCTCGACGGTGCGACGACGCCCGCCTTCGACAGCCTGAAGATGACCGGCGCGACGCCAAAGAAGCGGGTCGCGGTCGACGTCACGGGCAAGTCGACGCTGAAGATCGAGCTGACCCGGCCCTCCGGCGCGACTGCTGGCTGCGACTACGGCAACTGGGCCGACGCTCGGCTGACGAGATAGCGGTCTGCTACCGAGGCCGCTGGTCGAAGGCGACCTTGATCGCGCCGCTTCGCTCCTGCGTGGCGAGGGCGCCGAACGCGTCGCGCCAGTCGTCGAGCGCGAACGTGTGCGTCAGCATCCCGGTGAGATCGACGCGGCCGTCGGCGACGAGGTCGAGGTAGTGCTGGATCCCGTGCTGACGCACGCCGTCGACTTCCTCGAACCCGAACGCGTTCGAGCCGACCAGCGAGATCTCCTTGAAGTAGAGCGGCGTGTCCTCCCAGAACGTCGGACCGTGGACTCCCGCCTTCACCAGCGTTCCGCGGGCTCGGAGCACGCGCGAGCCGACTTCGAACGTCTCCTGCTTGCCGATGGTGTCGTAGACGACGTCGATCGCGCCCGGGTACGCCATCGGCAGCCCGTCACTGGGCTGCAGGACACCGCCCGACCAGGCGGCCGCCTCCTCGATCACGTGCACCGCCGGCTCGTGCCCGATCACGGTCGCGCCCAGCTTCCGGGCAAGCTGGGCCTGCGACTCGAACCGGGCCACGACCAAGACCTCGACGTCGGGGTACAGCGCGCGCAGGATCGCGGTCGCGCACGTTCCCAGCGCGCCGGCGCCGTACACCATCACCTTCCCGCGGGGAGTCGGCGGATGTCGGGTGATCGAATGCAGGCTCACCGCGAACGGATCCGCGAACACCGCGAGCTCGTCGGGCACGCCGGCCGGCACCTTGAACAGCATCGAGTCGTGGGCAGGCATGAGCTCGGCGTAGCCACCGCTCGCATCGCTCGAAGTACCCGTGTGGATGCCGGGAGCGATCGGGCCCACGCCGAAGCTCCAGCACAGGCTGTAGTCCCCCGTCTCGCACGCCGGGCAGACCGGCTCGACGCCCCGGGGCGCGCACGACAACCACGGGTTCAGCACCACCCGGTCGCCGGCCTCCAGCCCCTCGGCCTCGGGTCCCAGCGCCACCACATCGGCAACCACTTCGTGACCGAGCACCTGCGGGAGGGAGAAGAACCCCTTCATCGGGTTGTCGGGGGTGGCGACGTTCACCCAGTCCATGAACACCTGCTTGGCGTCGGAGCCGCAGATGCCGGTGAGCCGTGGCTTGGTCACGACCCAGTCGGGCAGCAGGAAGCCGGGGTCGTCCATGTCGACCAACTTCATCGGTGTGGTGCGCAACGCCTGCAGCAGCGGGAATTGCGCGACGTCGTCGTCGAGCTCGGGCTGCGGTTCGGGCGCAACCCCGTACAACAGTGCCTTCAACGGTTCTGTCTCCTCGTCATGTGCGTCGGATCTTCTGGAGCGCCTCGGCCACCATCGCCTCGGTCACACGATCGTCGAGCCGGTCGGCGGCCGCTTCGACGTCCTCCTTCGAACCGAGTGGATCATGTTCCCGTGCGCGCGCCATGCGGTCCTCGCGGCTCAGCCAGCCGGCGAGCTCCGCTGCCGACGCTCCCGCGAGCTCGGGCCGCTCCTCGAAGATGTACCGGAGCTGACCGGTCACCCGCGAAACGGTCGGTCCGTCCGGGACCTTCCGCTCTTCACGCCTCATGAACGACTCGTAGACGTACTTGACCGCATGGAACATGCCTCGGTCAGTTGACCCTCCGTTCTCGTCCTTCCCAATAGGGCGCCCGCAGCTTGAACTTCTGGAGCTTGCCGGTGGCGGTGCGGAACAGCTCGTCCCGGAACTCGATCGACGTCGGGCACTTGTAGTGCGCCAAGCGGTCGCGACAGTGGTCGATCAGTTCCTGCTCGGTGCACGCGGCGTCCGGCGCGAGCACGACGAGCGCCTTGACCGTCTCGCCCCACTTCTCGTCGGGCACGCCGATCGCCGCGACCTCGGCGACGGCCGGGTGCGCGAACACGCAGTCCTCGACCTCGATCGACGACACGTTCTCGCCGCCCGAGATGATGACGTCCTTCTTCCGATCGGAGATGGTCAGGTAGTGCTCGTCGTCGATCGAGCCGCCGTCGCCCGTGTGGAACCATCCGTCGTCGATCGCGGCGGAGGTCTCGTCGGGCTGTTCCCAGTAGCCCTCCATGACGACGTTGCTGCAGGCGAGCACCTCCCCCTGGCCGTCGACTCGGAGCCGAACCCCGAGCGCGGGCGCGCCGGCGCGTCCGAGCCGCTGCGCCCGCTCGCTCGCCGTGAGCGCGTCGTACTCGGCCCGACTCCGGTTCATGGTGAGGAGGGGCGCGGTCTCGGTCAGCCCGTAGATCTGGATGAACTCCCAGCCCAGGTCGGTCTCGACCCGCTCGATCGTGCGTGTGGGCGGCGGCGCGCCGGCGACGATCACCCGGGTCCTGCCGCGGCCCGGGATCTCACCGTCCCATGTCTCGGCAGCGTCGAGCACCGCGTTGACGACCGCGGGCGCGCCGTTCAGCAGCGTGACGCCGTGGCGTTGGATGCGGCGCAGGATCTCGGCCCCCTCCACCTTCCGCAACGCGATGTGGCGCGCCCCCATGCCGGTGGCGGCGTACGGCATGCCCCATCCGTTGCAGTGGAACATCGGCAGCGTGTGGAGGTAGACGTCGCGATCGTCGACGCCGGCCTGCCATCCGAAGACGGCGGCGTTGATCCAGCAGTTGCGGTGCGTGAGCTGCACGCCCTTCGGCCGCGCCGTGGTGCCGCTCGTGTAGTTGATGGTGGCGGTGGCGTCCTCGTCGGGAGCCCAGCGCTCGGGCTCGTCACCGGCGCCGAAGAACTCGGCGTCGAACTCGCCGCCGAGCACGAACCGGTGCTTGGCCGAGACGTCGACGAGCTGCTCGTCGAGCTCCGGGTCGACGACCAGCACGCTCGCGCCGCAGTGCTCGACGATGTAGGCGATCTCGTCGGCGTTGAGGCGGAAGTTGATCGGCACGAGGATCCGGCCCGCGCCACTCACCCCGAAGAACGACACGAACAACCGAGCGGCGTTCTGCGACACGATCGCCACGCGTTCGCCGAACCCGATCCCGAGGCGGTCGAGCGCAGCCGCCTGCGAACGCGCCAGCTCGTGAACACGCTGGTAGGTGAGGTCGCCGAGCGACGGCGCCGGCTGATCGGGCTCGTCGACGATGCCCACGCGGTCGCCGTACACGAGTGCGGCGCGCTCGAGGAAGTCGTTGACGGTGAGCGCCACCTTCATTCCCGACTCCCCGGTCCGGCGTGGTTCGGACATGCAAACGTGGGCTGTCGGTCGCGCTGACGCGACCCGCTGCCCACATTCGGATGCTATCGATCGGGACGCAGGGTGCGGAGGGGCTCGCCGTTGGTCCATCCCGCGGGATCACCGGGGTGCCAGCGCCCACTCCCTTCTTCGGCGATGCGCCGCCGCGCCAGCTCGTCGGCGGCGCGCGCCGGCGCGATCCCGCGCTCTCGTGCGTGTTCGAAGATCCCGCGGATCGTCTTCGTGATCTCGGCAGTCCGGGCGAGGGCCCGCTCGCGGTCGTAGCCGACGAACTCCTCGGCAAGGTTGATGATGCCGCCGGCGTTCGCGACGAAGTCCGGTGCGTAGAGGATCCCACGCTCGGCAAGCTCGTCGCCCGCCGCCAGGTCGACGAGCTGGTTGTTGGCGGCGCCACAAACGGCGCGACACCGCAGTCGCTCGACGCTCTCGACGCTGAACACACCGCCCAGAGCGCACGGCGCGAGCACGTCGCAGGGCTCTTCGAGCACCGAGTCGAGCGCCACGGCTTCGACACCCTGTGATTGCACCAGCGCCTCGACGCGCTCGGGGCGGATGTCTGCCACCGCAACGTTCGCTTGCTCGGCCACGAGCAGCTCGACGAGGTGCGTGCCCACGTGGCCGGCGCCCTGCACGACCACGCGCCGATCCTGGAGCCTCGAGTCGCCGTCGAGCTCCTCGACCACGGTGCGCATCGCGTGGACCACGCCGATCGCGGTCACGGACGAGGGATCACCCGAACCACCGGGACCTTCGAGCCCGCTGACCCAACGAGTCTCCCGAGAGATCACCTCCATGTCGCGGGGCGTGGCGCCGACGTCCTCGGCAGCGATGTACCGCCCGCCGAGCTCGTCGATGGCGCGTCCAATCGCGAGCAACAGCGGTTCCGAGCGGGGTGCGGTGGGGTCGTCGTACAGCACGACCGCCTTGCCACCGCCCTGGTCGAGCCCGGCCAGCGCGGCTTTGAAGCTCATGGCCTGCGAGAGGCGCAAGGCGTCGACGACCGCATCGCGCTCGCTCGGGTAACGCCAGAAGCGGATGCCGCCGACCGACGGCCCGAGGGCGGTCGAGTGCACCGCGATCACCGCCCGGAGGCCCGAGGCCGGATCGGCGATGAACACGACCTGCTCATGACCCATCTCGGTCATGAGATCGGTGATCGCGTTCACATGCCTGACGGTAGTGCGGCGACGCCCGACCGCCGCGCGTCTACCCGACGGGCGCGGCGAAGCGATCCGCCAGGCCGTAGAACCGCAGGGGCGTGTCCCAGAGAACGGTCGAGATCTCGGCGTCGTCGACCCCGCCGTCAGCAAGGAACTCTTCGACCGCACCCGGGAACACCGCGTCCGGATGCGGGAAGTCGCTGGCCCAGATCAGGTGGTCGGCACCGACGCGTGACGCGGTCCAACCCGCCAACCGGTCCTCCGGATCGCACGAGATCACGCAC
>JAPSGP010000117.1 GCA_031177445.1 Acidimicrobiia bacterium | reverse complement strand
CTCACCCGGCGCAGGCGTTCCAGGTCCGGTTGCGAGAGCGCGCCCGCGTTGGCGTGCGGGAGCAGCCCGGTCTCGTCGAGCACCGCCTGGCACGCGGCGACGAGGTAGTCGACGGTCGAGGTGTAGCCACGCTCGCGGAGCCACTCGCGGGCGATGGGGTAGCGGTCCTCCGGTCCCTCGCCCAGCGTGAAGAGCGCTTCATGGCAGCCGAGCTCGGCGCCGCGGCGCGCGATCGCCACGACCTGCTCGAGCTCCAGGTACGGGGACTCGAGACGCGCCGGCGGCTTGGCGAAGGTGCAGTAGCCGCAGCGATCGCGGCACAGCATGGTCAACGGGATGAAGACCTTGGGCGAGAACGTGATGCGGTCACCGTGACCGGCGTCACGAAGTCGAGCCGCCTCGCCGATCATCTTGTCGAGCGAGGCGTCGACGAGGTCGTACGCGTCCGCCTCGCTCAAACGCCTCGAGCCCACCATCACCGGAAGCCTAGGCGTCCCGAAACTGCGTGCTGACCAGCGTGCTCAGCCTTTCGAGACACCGTTGGCGGCGGCATCGACGAGCCAGATGACACGCTCGGCAGTGACGCGCGCCGCCGGAAGATCGTCGCCTGCTTTCACCCGTGCCAACGCGTCACGCTTGTCCTCGCCCGCGACCGTGAACACCACCAGCTGCGATCGCTCGATCGCGGGGTAGGTGAAGGTGAGCCGGGGATGGGGATGCCGGTCGTCGCCCGCGGGAACGACCAGTCGGTCGCGCTCCGCGAGGATCGGGGAACCCGGAAAGAGCGACGCAGTGTGGCCGTCGGGGCCCAAGCCGAGGTGCACGAGCGCAACCGGGCCGTACTCGCGCAGCAGCGTGTCGTAGCCGGCGGCGGCGTCCTCGATCGTCTCGCCCGCGTGGCGGAGCGAATACACGTGGCGCGGGATCACGGTGTCGACGAAGGCGAAGCGCGCCATGCCCTCGTTCGAGTCGGGATCACCCACCGGCACCCAGCGCTCGTCGCCGAAGAACACGTCGGCCCGGCCCCAGTCGACGTCGGCGACCGCCAGCAGCTCGTAGCACTCGCGGGCGGTGGTGCCGCCCGACAGCGCGATCGATCTCGGCGCTTCCGAGACCACGAGATCGGCGAACGCTCGCGGCACGTGATCGACGATCCGAAGTTCGCCGTGCAACCCGCGGGAATCGCTCGGGGACCCGCCGACACCGCTCACGGCGCCCGCCAGGTGTCACCGTACGACTCTGCGAGCAGCGCGTCGGCCTCCGGCGGCCCCCACGTGCCGGCGGGGTAGAACGCCACCGGCGGCTCGCCCGCCTCGAAGGAGTCGATGAGAGGCTGCACCACGCGCCACGCCTCCTCCACCTCGTCGCCGCGGATGAACAGGGTGGCGTCACCCAAGAAGGCGTCGCCGAGGACGCGTTCGTACGCCTCTGGCGCGCGCTCCTCGAACGCGGTGCCATAGCGGAAGTCGAGATCGACTTCGCGGACGCGGAACCGCGCACCCGGGACCTTCGCCGCGAACTCGAGCGTGATGCCTTCGTCGGGCTGGATGCGCAGCACCATCGTGTTCGGCTCGACCGTCTCGACCGCCGACGGCGGCAGGGGCAGGAACGGGACCGGCCGGTAACGCAGCGCGATTTCGGTCACTCGCCGGGGGAGACGCTTCCCGGTTCGGAGGTAGAAGGGCACACCCGACCACCGCCAGTTGTCGATGTCGAGCTCGAGTGCGAGATAGGTCTCCACCGCGCTGTCGGACGCGACGCCTTCCTCTTCGCGGTAACCAGGGACGTCCACGCCTTCGATCCGGCCGCCGGTGTACTGGCCCCGGACGACGCGGCGTCGCAGGTCGGACCGTTCGATCGGTCGGATGGATCGGAGAACCTTCACCTTCTCGTCACGGATGGAGTTGGCGCCCAACGAAGCCGGGGGCTCCATCGCCGTGATCGCAAGGACTTGCAGGAGGTGGTTCTGGACAATGTCGCGCAGTGCACCCGATCGCTCGTAGAACGTCCCGCGGTGCTCGACGCCGAGTTGCTCGGCCACCGTGATCTGCACGTGGTCGACGTAGCGGCGGTTCCACAGGGGTTCGAAGATGGTGTTGGTGAACCGCAGGGCGAGGATGTTCTGGACCGTCTCCTTGGCGAGGTAGTGGTCGATGCGGAAGACCTGGTGCTCTCGGAAGTGCTCGTGGAGCGCGACGTCGAGCGCCCTGGCGCTCTCGAGGTCGTTTCCGAACGGCTTCTCGACCACGAGCCGCCGGAAGATCCCGGGGCCTTCCTCGGCGAGCCCGACCTTGCCCAACCCGGCGGCCACCGCCCCGAACATCTGCGGGATCGTCGCGAGGTAGTAGAGCGCGTTGCCAGGACCGCCGTGATCCGCCTCCGAGTCGCTCACCGCGTCGGCGATCCCGCGGAACGTGGCGTCGTCGTCGAACGACCCGTTCACGTACCGGAACCGGACACCGCGCTGTTCGAGCGCGTTCTGCCGGCCCGACGCGTCGCCGTCGCCCGCCTTGGCCACGGCGTTGTGCACCTCGGTGGCAAAGTCCTCGTCGGTCATGACCGTACGCGCGACACCGATGACAGTGAGGCGGCGGGGCAGCTGACTCTCGGCCGCCAGCGACGCCAGCGCGGGATAGAGCTTGCGATGAGCGAGGTCGCCGGTGGCGCCGAACACCACGAAGCTGGCCGACAAGGCCACGCTCTCACCGCCGGGAGCGCTCATGTCCCAGCGATACTACGAATCTCCGCCGGTGACCCTCAGCGGGCGACCTCGGCCACCCGCTTCTCGAGGCTGGCGAGGCAGTCCTGGAAGGAACGAGCGAACGAGTCGACACCCTCGCGCTCCAGGGTCTCGGTCAGGTCGTCGTAGTCGATGCCGGCGTCGGGAAGCTCGTCGACGACTCGCTGCGCACCCTCCACGTCGTGGGTGACCGTGTCGGGTCTCGGGTCGCCATGGTCGCGGAGGGCGTCGATCGAAGCCTGGGCGAGCGTGTCGACGGTGTCCCGGCCGACGAGCTCGTCGACGTAGAGCGTGTCGGAGTACGCCGGGTTCTTGGTGGACGTCGATGCCCACAGCGGGCGCTGTACTCGTGCGCCGAGCGCGGCGAGCGCGTCCCAACGCTCGCCCGCGAACCGCTGACGGAACAGCTGGTACGCGAGCCTGGCGTTGGCGACGGCCACTCTGCCTCGCAGCGGATGACCCTCGGGGAGTCGCCGGTCGGCCTCGGTGTCCACGCGGCTCACGAAGAACGACGCCACCGACGCCATCTCCGCGAGGTCACCGCCAGACTCGGCATAGCGCTCGAGGCCGCGGAAGTACGCCTCGATGACCTCGGAATAGCGCTCGAGCGAGAAGATCAGCGTGATGTTGATGTTGATGCCAGCGGCGAGGCTCTCCTCGATCGCGGGGATGCCTGCACGCGTCGCAGGGATCTTGACCAGCACGTTGGGCCGGCCCGCGCGGTCGTGCAATGACCGTGCCTGCTCGATGGTCGCCGCCGTCTGGTGCGCGAGCTCGGGCGAGACCTCGACCGAGACGAAGCCGTCGGCGTGTGCGGCACCCTCGTACGTCGGGAGCAAGAGATCGGCGGCGGCGCGAATGTCCTCGAGCACGAGCTCCCAGTAGATGTCGTCCATGGGCCGGTCGTCGCGATGCAGCGCGACGAGCTGGTCGTCGTAGCCCTCGCCCGCCGACATCGCCTTCTCGAAGATGGTCGGGTTGGACGTGACGCCGCGGATCCCGTCGTCGTCGACGAGACGCGCCAGGCCGCCTTCCGTGACCAGCGCTCGAGTGAGGTTGTCGTACCAGGGGCTCTGGCCGTAGTCGAGCAGGCGTGCGATGGGCGATGTGGCGGGGGAGCTGGTCATTGCGCTCTCACTTTCCGGGGCCTTCGGGTTCCAGCGCGAGCAGCACCCGCGCTCGGGCGACGACGTTCTCGGGCGTGAAACCGAACTCGGCCATCGCCACCGATCCCGGCGCCGACGCGCCGAAATGGTCGATGGCGACGACGTCGTCGGCATACCGCTCCCAACCGAGGCTGGCGCCCGCCTCGACCGCCAGCGTCGGGACCCCGGACGGGAGCACGTCGTGCCGGTACGACTCGGGCTGGGCCGCGAAGAGCTCCCACGACGGCATCGACACCACGCGCACCGCCAAGCCGTCGCCCTGCAGGACCTCGGCGGCGGCCACGCACAGCTGCACCTCGGAGCCGGTGCCGACGAGAACGACATCAGCGTCCGCGCCGTCAGGTGCGCCCGCCCGGGGCTGCTCGTCGACGAGCGTGTACGCCCCCCGTTCGACGCCGGTGGGCGCCCGCTCGGCGGTGCCCGCGAGCACGGGGACGCCCTGCCGAGTGAGGAGGAGGGCGGTCGGGCCCTCGCCTTCCAGGTGGATGCGCCACGCCTGCGCGGTCTCGTTGGCGTCGGCAGGCCGGATGACCCGCAGGCCGGGGATGGCCCGCACCGCCATGAGCTGCTCGATCGGCTGGTGCGTGGGCCCGTCCTCGCCCAGCCCGATCGAGTCGTGGGACCACACGAACGCAACCTTGGCCCGCGACAGGGCCGCCAGGCGGGGCGCGGGGCGCATGTAGTCGCTGAACACGAAGAACGTGCCGCCGAACGGGAGCGCTCCGCCCGACAGGGCCATGCCGTTCATGATCGAGCCCATGCCGTGCTCGCGGACGCCGAAGAAGATCTGACGGCCGGTGAAGTCGTCGCGTGTGAGCGGTGACCGCCCGTCGAGCTCGGTCCCGGTGTTCCCGGTGAGGTCGGCGCCTCCGCCGAGGAGCCCGGGGAACTCGTCGATCAGGGCATCGAGGACCTTGGCACACGCGACGCGCGTCGCCAGCTTCTCGCCGGCGTCCCACGCGGGCAGCTTCGAGCGCCATCCGTCGCGGCCCTTGCCCGCGAGGAACAGGTCGTAGTCGGCAGCCCGCTCGGTCTCGCGGCCGCGGTACTCGTCCACGCGCGCTTCCCACGCGGCCCGGGTGTCGCGTCCGCGCGCGCCGTGCTGCCGGTAGAAGGCGAGCACGTCGTCGGGGACCCAGAAGTCCTCGGCCGGCATACCGAGGATCTCCTTGACCCTCGCCACCTCGTCCTCGCCCAGCGGGTTGCCGTGCGCCTTCGCCGTGTCGGTGAAGTTGGGCGACGGGTAGCCGATGTGGCTGCGCAGGATCACGAGCGACGGCCGGTCCTCGACCGCCATCGCCTCACGCAGACCGGCCTCGAGGGCGTCGACGTCCTCGGATTGCTCGCCGAGCTCGAGCACGTGCCACCCGTAGCCGTGGAACCGCGACGGCACGTTGTCGGAGTAGGCGAGCTCCGTCGGCCCGTCGATCGAGATGTGGTTGTCGTCGTAGACGTAGACGAGGCGCCCGAGGCCGAGGTGACCGGCGAGCGAAGCCGATTCGTGGCTCACTCCCTCCTCGAGGTCGCCGTCGGAGCAGATCGAGAAGACGCGGTGATCGCACACCTCGGCGCCGTAGCGCTCGCGCAGGTGCCGCTCGACGATGGCGACGCCGACTCCGTTGGCGAAGCCCTGCCCCAATGGCCCCGTCGTCACCTCGACGCCGGGCGCGTGCCGGTACTCGGGGTGCCCGGGTGTGCGCGAGCCGAACTGCCGGAACTGCTTCAGGTCTTCGAGCTCGAGGCCGTAGCCGGTGAGGAAGAGCATCGAGTAGAGCAGCATCGACGCGTGGCCGGCCGACAGGATGAAGCGATCACGATCGGGCCAGTCGGGCGCGCCGGCGTCGTAGCGCATGATCCGCGTGAACAGCACGTGCGCGAGCGGCGCCAGCGCCATCGGGGTGCCCGGGTGGCCCGAGTTGGCCTTCTGGACCGCGTCCATGGCGAGACCGCGGATGACGTTGATGGCGCGCCGCTCGAGCTCCTCGGCTCCGGGCGACCCTGCTCGCGCTTCGACCGACTCCACCGCCACGTGATCAACCCCTCTCCGCGTCCCTAGGGCTCATCCCGAGCGCAGGGTACGCCTGCCGGCCGGAGGCTGCGCGTACCCAGGATGAAGTGTTGGCAACCCCGGGCGAAACCGCGAGCCCTCACGGGAACAGTGCCAGGCTGGCCGTGAAGCCGTGGAGGAAGTTGCGTCCGCCGACCGGGCCGATCTCGCCTGCGCAGAACGCGCCCGCGACCGGGATCGTGCCCAGCAGCTTGGCGACCAACCCGGCGTCGTGGTCGGGCACGCCGAACAGGTGCTGGCCCCGTCCGTTGCACGTGAAGAGGAGCGCTGCCGACGCCTCCGTACCGGCCAGCAGCTCCCGCAGGTCTTCGTCGGCTGCGTCCGCGTCTCGGATGTGGAACTGCATCGTCTGCCCGACGGTCACGTAGTCGCCGATCGCGAGCGCACCCGAGCTCTGATCAGCGCCGAGCAGATTGCGCACGAGGAAGTCGCCCCGCCCGAACTCGGCCTTGTGCTCGTCGACGACGACGCCCACGTGCAGGCCGCGCCGGAGCAACTCCCGCTCTGCTTCGGTTGCCGCCGCTGCGATCTCCTGCAGCCGCTCGATCGCAGGCTTGCCCGCGAGCTCCTCGACGAGGTTGCGCTCGGCTTTCGTGACGACGAACGGCTGCCCGATCGGACGGCAGCCCTGCGAGACCAAGGTGCGAACCTCGACGGCGCCGTCGACGAACACACCGACCGCGCCGTCGTCGAGCACAGCGTCGTCCAGCACGAGCCGGTTGCCACCGGGGCTCGCGGCCGACGATGCCAATCCGCCGATGACGCGCAGCGATGGGAGGTCTTCGTTGCAGCGCGACAGAAAGGAATCGACGGGAAAGGTGAACGGGTCGGCGAGCAACAGTAGGGTGCGCGGCAGCTCGGGCAGCTCCGGCCAGCCGCTGACGGCAGTGCCGTCGGGTGTCTCTTCGACGTGCAGCTCGAGTGGGGTGAGCTGCGTCTCGTGCAGCCGGGCCGCGAACACGGAGATCGCCGGCGTTTCTTCGACCTCGTGGGTCCCGCCGATGACGGCGACGGCCGTGCCGCCGATGAGAACCTGGGGTTCGAGGATGCTCCGTACGGCGGAGGCGATGTCCTCGAACGCGCCGACGTGGTGGGTCGATGCAAAGCACACCGCGAGATCGATGTCGTCGTTGCCCATCTGCTCGAGGACCTGCCCGCCGACCTCACCTACGGCCTGGGTGGCGATCGGGTGCTGCGACAACGCCGCCGCGAACCTTGTCATCTTCCTCATGACCCCATCGTGATCGCAGTGAGCGGGACGACGACGCTCGAGCCCGACTCGGTGATCGTGCATCGCGCTTCGACCGTGCCGGGCTCGGGGAACTCGAGCTCGGGGCGCACGAGCCGGTACCCGAATTTGCCCGGTTCGACGCTGAACTGCTGGACGTTGCGCGCCACTTCGTCGCCGTTGCGGGTGAAGACCGCCTCGAACGTGCCGACACCGGTGTCGTCGGCTGGCGCGCGCACGAGGACGACGAGGTGGGGCGTGAGCTGGGCCGGGAACGACGCGACCGCTTGTGAGAAGAAGACGCCGCCGAGGTCGATGCGCGTCGACGGCCCCGGGACCTGGCGGAACTCGATGTTCTCGACGAACAAGGCCGCCACGATCTCCACGCAACGACCTTACCCACCGCCTCCCACTACACCACCCGATCTCCGGCGAGCCAGACGCCGCGGACTTCGAGGGTGGTGGGGTCGAGTGCCACCACGTCGGTTCGGTGGTTCGGCTCCAGGCGGCCGCGGTCGTGCAGGCCCAGGCATTGGGCGGGGATGGTGGAGGCCATCGCGATCGCGCGCTCGATGGGGAAGCCGAGGGCGGCGATGTTGCGGACGGCTTGGTCCATCGACAGCGTGGATCCGGCGAGCGTGCCGTCGGCGAGTCGGACCGCGTCGAGGTCGCGATCGCCGGACACCGCGTCGGTGACGAGGGCGACCTTCGGCTTGGCGTTGACCAGCAGGCGCAACACCGCAGGATGGACGTGCACGAGGTCGGC
>JAPSGP010000392.1 GCA_031177445.1 Acidimicrobiia bacterium | reverse complement strand
GTCGAATGGGAGGGCCGCACGTTCGGGCTCGCCGGTGGCGCACTGGGCGCGGGCGGCTTCAACACGCCGATGTTCCGCCACGCCATCGAGCGCATGGACCCGGCGCACTACCTGAGCTCCGGCTACTACGAGCACTGGCTCACCGCCGTCGCCACGTTGCTCGTCGAGGCTGGATACGTCACGTCGGACGAGCTCGAAGCGCGCGCCGGGACCTTCCCGTTGTCGCGACCGGCAAGCGTGTCGGCGGACGACGTCGATGCGCCCGCGCCGAACACGCAGCCCCGGTTCGAGGTCGGCGACCGGGTCCGTGTGCGCGAGCCCCACTTCGACGGGCACACCCGCTGCCCGGGCTACGTGTTCGGACGGCGGGGGACGGTCGTCGCAGTCGAACAGCCGGCGCCGGTTCCGGAGGTCGAGGCCCACCGGCGAGAGAAACTCGACCGGTCGATCTACGCGGTCCGGTTCGAGTCCTCCGAGCTCTGGGGCAATACCGCCGAAGACCACGCGGCGGTGCACGTTGACCTGTACGAGCACTACCTCGAGCCCTCCTGACGCCCCACGATGTCCGGCGATCACCACCTCCGTCCTGCTGAGCTCACCGCGGTGGAACGACGGGCGCGCGCGCTCGAGGAGCTGCTGATCGAGAAGGGCATGGTCACGCCCGAGTTCATCGACCGAGTGGTCGAGACGTTCTCCAACGACCTCGGTCCGATGAACGGGGCCAAGGTCGTGGCCCGCGCGTGGGTCGACCCCGACTACAAGCAGCGGCTCCTCGCCGACGCCACGCCCGCGATCGCAGAATTGGGGTTCGGCGGCCCCGAAGGCGACCACATGGTCGTGGTCGAGAACACGCCCACGGTCCACAACGTCGTGGTGTGCACGTTGTGCTCGTGCTATCCGTGGTCGGTGCTGGGGCTGCCGCCGAACTGGTACAAGAGCCCGCCGTACCGCGCCCGCATGGTGCGCGAGCCGCGGGCGCTCCTGGCCGAGATGGGCTGTGAGATTCCCGCCGAGACCGAGATCCGGGTGTGGGACTCGAGTGCCGAGGCCCGCTACCTCGTGCTGCCCGAACGGCCGGTGGCGACGGAAGGCGAGAGTGAGGAAGCGCTGACGTCGATGGTCACCCGCGACGCGATGATCGGCGTGCAGCGGTAATGACCGATCCGGTCGCACCCGAGGTGCGCGACATGACCGGCGTACTCGCGCCGCCCCGCCAGAACGGCGAGCTGGTCTTCGAGGCCCCGTGGCAAGGCCGGGTGTTCGGGCTCGCCCTCGGGTTGGTGGACGCGCTCGACCTCCCGTGGACGGCGTTCCAGGCGCATCTCGTCGAGGCGATCGCTTCGGATCCCGACCGTCCCTACTACGAGTCGTGGGTCACCGCGCTCGAGGCGCTCGTCGCCGAGCACCGGATAGCTTCGGCTGTATGAGCGAAACCGTCGCAGTCACCGCGCCCACGATCGTCGATCATCCGCTGGCAATGGTCACGGCCGACGAGGTTCGCCGCGCGGTCGAGATCCTGCGCGCCGACGGTCGGGTCGGCGAAGAGCCGGTGTTCGTGCACGTCGTCCTGCACGAGCCGCCCAAGGACGTCGTCGCAGCTTGGCAACCGGGCGATGCGATCGACCGGGAGCTGCGCGCACTCGCGGTGCGCGGGGCCGGGCTGACGCTGGTCGAGGCAGTGGTATCCGTCAGTGCCGGTGAGGTGCGCTCGCTCGAAGTGGTCGAAGGGATGCGCCCGGCCCTGTTGTTCGGCGAGTCCATCGACGCCGTGGTCAAGGTGAAGGAGCACCCCGACTGGCAGTCGGCGATGCGCAAGCGGGGCATCACCGACTTCGAAGCGGTCCAGATCGACCCGTGGCCGGCCGGAAGCTTCGGGCTCGACCACGAGGACGGTCGCCGGATCAGCCGCTGCCTCGCGTATCTGCGGGAGCACCCACAGGACAACGGCTACGCCCGGCCGATCGAGGGCGTCATCGCGTTCTTCGACGCCACCGCCGGCGAGGTGCTCGAGGTCGTCGACTACGGAGAAGTCCCGCTGCCGCCGCACCGCGGCGGATACCTGGCCGACGACGTCGGGCCCGTGCGTACCGACCTCAAGCCCCTCGACATCGTGCAGCCCGAGGGGCCCAGCTTCACCGTCGGCGGCAACTTCGTGCAGTGGCAGCGATGGTCGTTCCGAGTGGGCTTCGACCCGTACGAGGGCCTGGTGCTCCACACGGTCGCCTACGAGGACGGCGACCGCGCCCGGCCGGTGCTCCACCGTGCGTCGATCAGCGAGATGGTGGTGCCGTACGGCGACCCCGGACCGATGCACGGCTGGAAGAACGCCTTCGACGCGGGGGAGTGGGGGCTGGGCCGGCTCGCCAACTCGCTCGTGCTCGGCTGCGACTGTCTCGGCGCCATCCACTACTTCGACGCGGTGCTCGCCACCGAGCAGGGTGAGCCGTACACCGTGGAACGCGTCATCTGCATGCACGAAGAGGACTACGGGATCCTCTGGAAGCACCGTGACCTGCACGGCGACACCGACGTCACCCGCCGCTCGCGCCGCCTCGTGGTGAGCTTCATCGCCACCGTCGGCAACTACGAATACGGCTTCTATTGGTACTTCTACATGGACGGGAACATCCAGCTCGAGGTGAAGCTCACCGGGATCATCTCGTCGATGGCGGTATCCCCCGGCGAGGTGCCGGGCTTCGCCAATCTCGTCGCGCCCGGCCTCGCAGGCCCGAACCACCAGCACCTCTTCTGTGCCCGCCTCGATCTCGACGTCGACGGGACCACGAACTCGGTGCGGGAGGTTGAGGCCGAACCGCTCCCGCCCGGTCCCGGGAACCCGTGGGCCAATGCGTTCCGCCAGCGGGTGACGCCGATGCCGACCGAGCTCGCCGCCCGGCGCCTCACGAGCAGCGCGACCTCACGGCACTGGCGCATCGAGAGCAGCGACGCAACGAACCGCCTGAGCCAGCCGACGGCCTACAAGCTCATGCCCACCGTCAGCACCCCGACGCTGTTCGCGCAGCCCGAGTCGAGCGTGGCCCGGCGCGCCGGCTTCGCCCGCTACAACCTCTGGGTCACCCCGTACGCGCCCGACGAACGCCGCGCCGCCGGCGAGTACCCGAACCAGCACGAGGGTGGCGACGGTCTCCCGCGCTGGACGACGGCCGACCGGCACGTCGAGCACACCGATGTCGTGCTCTGGTACTCGTTCGGCGTGACCCACTTCGTCCGGCCCGAGGACTGGCCGGTGATGCCGGTCGAGTACACCGGCTTCCTGCTCTCGCCGGTCGGGTTCTTCGACCGCAACCCCTCGCTCGACGGCGGCG
>JAPSGP010000391.1 GCA_031177445.1 Acidimicrobiia bacterium | reverse complement strand
TCGTCGGCACGATGGTCGAGACGCCACGCGCCGCGCTCGTCGCCGGCGACATTGCCGAGGTGGCGGAGTTTTTCTCGTTCGGCACGAACGACCTCACGCAGATGACGTTCGGGTTCTCGCGCGACGACGTCGAGGGCCGCTTCATGACGAAGTACCTCGAGCTCAAGCTGCTCCCGGCGAACCCGTTCGAGACGCTCGACGTCGAGGGCGTGGGCCAGCTGGTGCGGGACGCGGTGACGAACGGCCGCGCCGCTCGTCCGGATCTCAAGCTCGGGATCTGCGGTGAGCACGGCGGTGATCCCCGGTCCGTCCACTTCTGCCACGAGGTCGGCCTCGACTACGTGTCGTGCTCGCCCTACCGGGTACCGCTCGCCCGGCTGGCCGCCGCGCATGCCGCGCTGGGCACCGAAGGCCCCGGCACCACTGCGTAGCCCCCGACCCGGTTCACCTGCCAAACGATCGGGCACCGCGCGCCGGTTTCCGGCACCTCGGACCTGAACGACGGGCTCCGCCACGCTCGTCCTGCGAACGCCCAGGCAACCAACCACGCATTCGGTGGTCATGTGCCTGAACGACGCGCTCCTGCGAAACTGTCGCACCCCACCGGTATCGTCGGGTCATGGAACCGGTGATCCTGGCCGAGGGCGTGGCGGTGCAACGGGCACATCCCGACGCCGACGCCTTCGTCGGCGGCCGCTTGCGGTCGCGGGAGGAGCGCGAGGCCGAGATCGCCTCCGCCCTCGCTCCGGGCGCCACCCGGCCGGTCGGTGCCGGGCATCGGGCCCGGCGGGAGCAGCCCGATCCGTATCGCCTCTGCTTCGAGCGCGACCTCGATCGGGTCAAGCACTCGCGTCCCTGGCGGCGGCTAGCGGGCAAATGCCAGGTCTTCATCGCCCCCGAGGACGACCATCTCCGCACTCGGCTCACACACGCGGTCGAGGTCGCCCAGGTCGCGGTGGGGATCGCGCGGGTCGCGAACCTGTGCCTCCCGCTGGTCGAGGCGATCGCGCTGGCGCACGACTGCGGTCACGGACCTGCTGGTCACGCGTCCGAGGAGGCGTTCTCGCCCTACCTGCCCGCCACTCGCTACGACCACGCGGTCTATGGCGCCGACGTGACGCTGGCGCCGCTCAACCTCTGCCTCGAGACCCTCGACGGCGTGCGCAACCATTCCTGGCGGCGGCCGGCGCCGGCCACACCCGAGGGCGAGGTGGTCGCTTGGGCCGACCGCATCGCCTACGTGTGTCACGACTTCGAAGACGCGGTCCGCGCCGGGATCCTCACGCCTGACGACCTTCCAGCCGAGGTGCGCGAGGTCGTGGGCGTGCGCCGCTCGGAGCAGGTCGGCAGCTTCGTCCGGGCGGTGCTGGACGCGATCGACCGCACCGGCGAGGTCGGGATGACGGAGCCGGCGGCGTCGGTGCTCGGTGCCTTCCGCGACTTCAACTTCGACCGCATCTACCTGCGTCCGGCGGCGCGAGCCCAGGCCGAGAAGGTGATCCACCTGCTTCGAGGGCTGGTGGAGCACTTCGCCGACGCCCCCGGGCGGCTACCCGACGTCGCCGCCGGCGTCCAGCCCGGGGTGGAGCCCGCGTCGGCGGAAGCGGCCGCCCTCGCGGTCCAGTACGTGAGCGGCATGACCGATCGCTTCGCGCTCGGCCTCGGGGTCGAGCTCCTCGGCTGGCGCCCCGAATCGCTTCCCCGCGGCGTATGAGGAGCGCGTCGGCCCGGGCCGGCGCGCCGTAACCTGACGCCCGATGGGGATCGTCGACGACGACGTCGCCCGCGTCCGCGAGGAGACGGACCTCGTTGCGCTGGCCCAGGAGCACATCGCGCTCAAGCGCGTCGGTCAACGTTTCATGGGGCTGTGCCCGTTCCATCAGGAGAAGACGCCGTCGTTTTCCATCAACCCCAGCCTTGGCGTCTTTCACTGCTTCGGGTGCCAGAAGAGCGGCGACGCGATCACGTTCGTGCGCGAGGTCGAGCACCTGGACTTCGTGGATGCGGTCGAGCGTTTGGCCGCCCGCGCCGGCATCACGCTGCGCTACGACAACGTCGCGGTCTCGAAGGAGCGCAAGCGCAAGGAGCGCTTGAGCGCGGTCGTCGGCGCCGCCATCGACTTCTACCACCGGCGACTGCTCGACGCCCCCGACGGCGGCCCCGCCCGCCGGCACCTGCGCAGCCGCGGCTTCGACGGCGACGCCGCTCGCCGGTTCGAGCTCGGCTACGCCCCCGACGACTTCGACGCCTTGAGCGTGCATCTGCAACACGCCAAGTACGAGCGCGCCGACATCGTCGATGCCGGGCTGGCGTTCGTGAACCGCGCCAACAAGCTGCAAGACCAGTTCCGCGGCCGTCTCTTGTTCCCGATCTACGACAGCCGGGGGGAGCCGGTCGGCTTCGGCGGTCGCGCGCTCGGCGACGCCATGCCGAAGTACAAGAACTCGCCCGACACGCCCGTGTACCAGAAGAGCCGGCTGCTCTACGGCCTGAACTGGGCCAAGGGCGAGATCGTCGCGCGCGGCGAGGTCATCATCTGCGAGGGCTACACCGACGTGATGGCGTTCGCGCTCGCGGGCGCTCCGAACGCAGTGGCGACCTGCGGAACCGCGCTCGCCGACGAGCACTTCCAGATCCTGAAGAACCTCGCCCGCAAGGTCGTGCTCGCCTACGACGCCGACAGCGCCGGCCAGGCGGCGGCGGAGCGCTGGTACGCGTGGGAACAGCGCTTCGAGGTGCAGGTGGAGGTGGCCGATCTCCCGGCCGGTCGCGATCCCGCCGACGTGTGGCGCGACGATCCCGAAGCGTTGCGCGCGGCCGCGGAGCGGGCGACACCCTTCCTGCAGTTCCGGCTCGACCGCCTGCTCGCGCGAGCCGACCTGGCCACGCTCGAGGGGCGGGCTCGAGCAGCCCAGGCGGCAGCCGCGATCATCGCCAGTCACCCCAACGAGCTCGTGCGGGACCAGTACGTGATGAAGGTGGCGGGCTCGCTGGAGATCGACGCCGATCGGCTGCGAGAGACCGTCGCCCGGGGCCCGTCGGCGGGGCGGGCGCAACCTGCACGGGCCTCGCGACCGGCGGAGCGCGGGGCGCGCCCCGTGCGGCCCGTCGATCGGCGCGAGATCGACATCCTCCGGTGGGCGATCCATCGCCCCGAAGTCGTCGTCGAATGGCTCGATGCGTCACTGTTCGCCGACGAGATGGCGCGCACCGCGTTCGAGACGCTGGTCCAGGCACCTACGTTCCACGACGCACTCGACCAGAGCGAGGGACCCGTGCGTGAGCTGCTGCAACGGCTCGCGGTCGAAGAGCCGCAGGAAGAAGACGACC
>JAPSGP010000390.1 GCA_031177445.1 Acidimicrobiia bacterium | reverse complement strand
GAGAGCGTGCCCGCCAGATGCCGCACCTGGGCGATCTGCAGGTGATGACCGGGAACGCCCTCGTGGTAGCACGTCGTGACCTCGTCCCACAGCGGAAACCGCGTCTTGCCCAAGGTCGGGTACCAGGTCCGGCCGGGACGGCTGAAGTCCTCCGACGGCCCCGTGTAGTACATCGCGGCCGCGCCCCCCGGCGGCGCGATCATCGCCTCCACGCGCTTCACCGGAACAGGGATGTCGAAGTGCACGCCGTCGAGCGCGGCGACCGTCGAGTCGAGCAGGTTCTGGAGCCACGCCCGGAACTCGTCGACACCCTCGATCGATCGACCGGGGTCGGTGTCGAGATGCTCGATGGTGGCGGAGACGGGCTCACCCGGGAGGATCCGCTCCGCCACCGCACCCATCGTGGACTCGATGCGCTCGAGCTCGGACCAGCCCCATTCGTACGTCTCGCGGGGGTCGATCTCCATTCCGTTGAACACCCGCGCCAGCAGTCGGTATCGGTCCTCGCCCACGGCGTCGTGCTCGGTGGCGTGCGGGGAATATTCCTCGGCGAGGAACCGCGCCAGTGCCGCGTACCCCTCGGAGGCGCGGCGGGCGGAAGCCTCGAGCGTGTCGCGCAACACCGGGCGATCGATGGCACTCGCGTCGTACATGTCGAGCAGAGAAAGGAAGAACGGTCGCGTCGCGTTCGTGTCGAGGCCAGCCCACGTCTCGGCTTGCCGGATGCACTCGACGGCTTGGCGCCGGGCGACCGGGAGCCCTTGGCGCAGGCCCTCGGCAAGGGCGGCCTGGAAGCTCGACAGCGCTTGGGGGACCAACGCCATGCGGGCCGCGATCACGTCCCAGTCCCGTTCCGTGTCGGTCGGCATCATGTCGAACACCATCCGGACGGCTTGCACCGGGCTGGCGATCACGTTGAGCTCACGCAGATGCTCGCCGGCGTCGTGCAGCTCGATTGCGGTGTCGAGATCCCGGCGCAGGACCTCGGCCGCCAGGCGATCGGCCTCGCCCGCCGGCTGCGCGCTCGACAGTGCCCGAACGGTGCTGCGTGCGTGCTCGGCTCGCTCCGCGGCCGCGTCGGGCGAGTAGTCGGTCATCCGGTCGTCGTAGCCGCTGATGCCCTCGAGGGTGGCTGCGATCGGATCGAGGGTGGCGTGCCGCTCGACGAAGCGATCGGAGATCTCGTAGATCTCGGAGGTGGGCTCGTGACGCTCAGCCATCCGCCGCAACGTAGTCGCGGCACGGCTGGCCCCGAAGCCCCGGGCACGGTGGGGCGCCGGCAGGCACGTCGACGCCGGCCACCACCGGCAGCACGATGCGCGACGGGTGGGCCGCGCTGCGTGCAACGGTGTTCGTGACAGGCTCGTCGGACGCGAGCGTCCCGAACCGCCACCGAGGGCGGTCACCGCCGGGCGCGCTCACGATGACCCGGATCTTCGATCCGGCGCGGAACGCGTGGGCGAACGGGAACAGCTCGACCCGCAGCTTCGCGACCTCGCCGTCGGGAAGGGGCTCGGCATCGACCCTGCGATGGGTGTGCCGGGGTCGGAGCGCGGTCGACTCGCCGGCGTCGAGTGCTCGGTGGCTCGCCCGCAGCCAGCCGCTCTGCACGTACGTCTCCTTGCCGTCGGCGCGGACCTCGGTGAGCGTGACCTGCACGTCGGTGTCGGGCGCGCTCGACTCCAGCCACAGGTCAGCGCTGCCCGACCCCGCCATCACCGTGTCCTGATCGAGGGACGCGCTTTCGTACGCCAGCGCTGCCCCCGACGCGATCGGTTCCCACTCGTAGGGCGGCAGCGCGGTCCAGGCGGCCTCGACCGAGTCGCCCGGCAGACTGGTCTCGGGACGGCTCGCTGGATCGCTGCGGTAGCGGTCGCCGCCGCCGCGCGCCGTGGGCTTGCGATCGGTGAGCTGACCGTCGGGGCCGAGGTACCACGCAGTCGCGTCGGTGGCGGGCGGTGGCCAGCTCGGGAAGCTCGCTTCGAACCGCGGGACCGGGCTCCCCGGGTGGGTCCCGGCGCCGCTCTCGAACAGCACCCGCACCGCGCGCTCGGCTTCGAAGCGCCGTCGCGCCTCCTGGTAGTCGAGCCCCCGGAAGCGGTCGGGTGGGAGCTCCACTCCGCCGATGCCCATGAGCGCGGCGTACAGCACCGGAGCAAGCCCGCGGATCCCGTCGGGGATCGTGGGTGTTCGTCGCGCGACGTACAGGTCCAGGAACTCGGCGAGTCGGGTGATGATGGCAGGGCCGAGCGAATCGGCATGCGTCCCGTTCGTCAACGTGAACCGCACGAGCGGTGCCGAGCTGAAGCGGTCGAGCATGTTGGGGAAGTGACCACCTGTCTGCTCGTCCTGCCACGCGCCGGCCAGGAACACGGGGACGTTGATGCGATCGACGAACTCGTACGGGGTCAGCGCGTCGGCGCGGGCTCCGGGTGTGTAGTACCGGTTGGCTTTGATGTCGGCGCCGAGGTCGTGGTTCTGGCCCCGCAGCTGCTGGTTGGCTCGGCACACAGCGTCGCCGTTGTCGATGCGGGTCTCGGCCCACGCCTGGCCGGCGGGCTCGGCGTCCTGCTGGCGCTCCTCGGCCCAGGTGGTCGCGAACCCGGTGTTGAGGATCCCACCCGGGTACAGCGTTGCCCGGTAGATGTCGTCGATCACCGACAGCGGCGAGATGGCAGCCAGGTGCGGCGGCCGGGTGCCAGCCACGAACAGCTGCATGATGCCGGGATAGGAGATCCCGACCATCCCGACCTCGCCGAACTCGACCCACGGCTGTGCGGCGACGGTTTCGACCGCGTCGTACCCGTCGAGGGCCTGGAGCGGCTCGAAGATGTCGAACGCGCCGCCCGAGCAACCCGTGCCCCGCACGTTCACGCCGACGGTGGCGTAGCCGAGAACGCCGGCAAGCAGCGTGCTCGGCTCCGGGCTCTCGGGATTGGCGGGGTCGTAGCCCGAGTACTCGATCACGGTGGGGTACGGGCCGTCCTCGACCGGACCGGGGAGGCGCACCATCGCCGCCAGCGTCGTTCCGTCACGAGTCTCGATGTAGTTGAGGCCGGGCTGCAGCGTCTGGCGCTCGTAGAACGACGCCGGCGGGTGGTCCTGCGGCCCGAGCACCCGCACCTTGCCGGAGCGGGCGCGGTCGCCGTCGGCGGTGGCGACGACCGAGTACCCGCGGCCGGGGGAGACCTGCTCGAACAGCGCCGCGCCGGCCGAGTCGACCTTCTTGGTCTTCACGGTCTCTCCCGATCGATCGAGGAGCTCAGCAGTGGCGCCCGCCGGCGCACCGAGCACGTACAGCTCCTCGACGCTGCCGTGCGCTTCGAGCTC
>JAPSGP010000389.1 GCA_031177445.1 Acidimicrobiia bacterium | reverse complement strand
GACGGGCGAGCCGGCGAGCGCCGTCGGCGACACGTTCGTGATCCACATGGACCGGGAGGCGCTCGGCGACTTTCCCATGGGGAAGTACGACGTGACCGTCACGATCACCGCCTACGAGCAGGACCGCTTCATCACATGGGAGGTCTCGGGCGAGAACTTCCCGAGCATCGGCCACTTCTACGGCTACGAGCTCGAGCCCGTCGACGGCGGCACGCTCGTGACCTCGATCTACGACTGGTCGCGGGTCGCTACGCAATGGAAGGCCGGCGGCCACTGGCCGATCGTCCCCGAGACGGCGCTGAAGTCCTCGCTCGGCATCCTCGAGCGGACGGTCCGCAAGGCGACCTGACGTCCACATGACCGACACCGCCGAGACCACGACCCAGAACCCCCACGCCGGCGCTCCGTACTTCGACGACGACGCCACCATCGAGCGCGCCCTCGAGGACGTCAGCATCCCGGCGCTGCTGTGCTCCCTCGTCCACATGACGGGTGATCCGTCGTGGATCCGCGGTGACCTCCGTCCGCAGGGCTCGATGCTCAACGAGTATCAGGGGTACATGCCGGAGGAGATGAAGGCCGAGGCCCGCCGGCGCGCGCTCCCCGCGATTGCGGCATACCGCGAGGCCGGCTGCGTCCTGCCGGCTCCCCCGTCGCCCGCGGTCCTGCTCGAGATGATGGAGTTCCTCGCGTGCACGCCGGTCCCCGAGGACGTCGCCGAGATGTTCCTCGAGGATCTCCACATGGACGGGTCGGATGCCCGCGCGATCACGTGGGGCGACGAGATCCCGCCGGACGTGAAGACCGACGCCCACGTGGTGGTGATCGGCTGCGGTGAAGCCGGGCTGCTGGCCGGCATCCGCCTCGGCCAGGCGGGGATCCCGTACACGATCGTCGAGAAGAGCGCCGGTCCAGGTGGCACTTGGTGGGACAACCGCTACCCCGGCGCCCGGGTCGACATCGGCAGTCACTTCTACTGCTACTCGTTCGAGCCCGGTGATCACTGGACCGAGTACTTCTCGCAGCAGCCGGAGCTGCAGGACTACATCGCGCGCGTGATGCACAAGTACGGCGTCGACGAGCACTGCCGGTTCAACACCGAGGTGACGGGCGCGACGTTCGACGAGGACACGGGCCGGTGGTCGGTCGAGGTGCGCACGCGGGACGGCGCGGTCGAACGGATCGACGCCTTCGCGGTGATCAGCGCCGTGGGCGCGCTGAACCAGCCGCACACCCCAGACATCCCCGGGATGCACGACTTCCAGGGGCCGTGGTTCCACTCGGCGCGCTGGGACACGAGCGTCGACATCCGGGGCACGCGCTTCGCCCTCGTCGGCGCGGGCGCGAGCGGCTTCCAGATCGCGCCGACGATCGCCGACGAAGTCGAGCAACTGACGGTCTTCCAGCGCACCGCGCAGTGGATGTTCCCGAACCAGCACTACCACCGCCGCGTGCCCGAGGGCGACCGCTGGGCCATGCGCCACCTGCCGTTCTACGGCCGGTGGTTCCGGTTCCTCACCTTCTACCCGGGGTCCGGCCTGACGATGGAGCGCTCACGCATCGACCCGGACTACGACGACGGCGACGGCCGGGCGATCAACGAAACCAATCGCCTGACCGGCGAGCTGTTCGGCGCTTGGATCCGCGAGCAGATCGGCGACGATCCCGAGTTGCTGGCGCGCGTGATGCCCGACTACCCGGCCACGGCCAAGCGGATGCTGCAGGACAACGGCTCTTGGCTGGCGTGCCTCAAGAAGGAAAATGTCGAGCTCGTGCGCACCGGCATCGACCGGGTCGTCGCGGACGGCATCGTCACGGTCGACGGGACCCACTACCCCGCCGACGTGATCTGCTACGCCACGGGCTTCTTCCACAACGACTACCTCTGGCCCATGGAGATCGTCGGCCGCGGCGGCGTATCACTGCGGGAGCAGTGGGGCATCGAACCGACCGCCTATCTCGGGATCACGGTCCCGAACTTCCCGAATCTGTTCTGCCTCTACGGGCCGGGCACGAACCTCGCGCACGGGGGGAGCCTCTTCTTTCAGTCGGAATGCCAGGTGCACTACGTGATGGAGGCGCTCCGCCTGCTGCTCACCGGTCCGCACCGCGTCATGGAGCCACGCGCCGAGGTGCACGACGAATACCGGCGCCGCTACGAACTCGAGATCTCGCAGATGGTGTGGTCGCACTGGTCGGTGAAGCACTCCCACTTCAAGAACCCCGAGGGCCGCATCTTCACGCTGTCGCCATGGCCAATCCCGACCTACTGGTCGTGGACCAGCCGCGTCGACCCGGACGACTACGAGCTCGGCTAGCGCGCAGAGCTGCACTCGTGATCGAGGGGGCCGCCGGGCCACGCGAAGCGGAGCTTCTTGCCGATGCCGCGCTCGCGCGCGAGCTCGCCCCCGAATCATGTGCTCCGACGGGCTGTGCCTGGTACCACTCGGCGTGGCCACTGTTGCGGGCTCTCGGCCTCGTCGCCTCGCCGGAACGTCATCGCGGGTTCTTCTCCGCGGGACTCGGCGAAGCGCTGACGGTCGCCGACGAGCCCCGGATCCTGGTCGCGGGCGCGGCCGACGCCGGCATGCTCGACATCGTCATGGACGCGGGTGCGACACACGGAGTCACGCCACGGGTGACCGTTCTGGACCGCTGCGCCACGCCGGTACAGGTGTGCGAAGCGCACGCGCAACGCGCCAGGGCCACCATCGACGCCTGGGTCGGCGACGTGGTCGACGTCGACGCCCATCGTGGGTTCGACGCCGTGTGCACCCACGGCCTGTTGTCACAGATTCCGTCCGCCAAGCGACTCCGCCTGGCCGGCGCACTGGTCCAGATGCTGCGGCCGGGCGGGTGCTTCATCACCACGATCGCCCTGAGCGGCGGCGACGCCGGGGAGACCCGCCGCTTCTCGCCCGAGGAGGTTCAGGCGTTCGCCGCGGGGGCGAAGCGTGCCGCCGATGCCCGGCCCGACCTCGGCATCGACGCCAACGAGGCGGAGAGCAGGGCACGCGGGTGGGCCGAAGGCGTCGTGAGCTTTCCAATTCGTGACACGCAGCACGTGACTGACGTTCTGGCGCGCTCCGGCTTGCAGCTCTCGACGCTCGACGTCCGAACCATCGCCGGCCAACTGGATGGGCGAGCCGCAGGTCCGTGGACGGCACGGTTGGCAACCTATGCCGAGGTCATCGCGTGCGCGACGTCTGGGAGCGGCGCCTGATGCTCAGCTCCCTACGTTGCAAGAGCATGCGATGACGCGCCTCGACGGCAACGTGCTCATCGTGCGTCATGGTGAATCGAGCGAGCGCGCGTACCTCCAGGGCGCAATCG
>JAPSGP010000388.1 GCA_031177445.1 Acidimicrobiia bacterium | reverse complement strand
CCCCAGCACCGCCACCAGGGCAGCGATACCGATCGCGATTCCGATCGCGGTGAGCGTGGAACGTCCTCGTCGCGTGCGGAGACCCACTGCGCCCACCGCGAACGCGTCACGCGGCCGGATTCGGGAGACCAGCGGGCCGCTCACGCGGGCACCGGATGCCGGTCGTACTCGATGCGGCCGTCACGGATCCCGACGCAGCGTGGGAAGGAATCGGCCAGGGCGAGATCGTGGGTGATGACGAGGATCGTCGTGCCGCTGCGATGGAGGTCGCGGAGCAGCGCGACGATCTCGCCGCCCGTGCGCGAGTCGAGGTTGCCGGTCGGCTCGTCGGCGAGCACGATCGCAGGGTCGCCGACGAGCGCGCGCGCGATGGCCACGCGCTGCTGCTCCCCGCCCGACAACGCCGACGGTCGATGGCCGGCGCGATGGTCCAGCCCGACACGCGCGAGCGCGGCGGCCGCCCGCGCGCGTCGTTCGGACGTCCCGACACCGCGATAAAGCAGCGCCGTGGCGACGTTGTCGAGCGCGGTGAGCCCGTCGACCAGGTTGAACTGCTGGAACACGAACCCGATGCTCGTCGCCCGCAGCGCTGACAGCTGGCGGTCGGTCAGCTGCTCGAGCTCGCGGCCGTCGATCTGCACCGAGCCCGAGGTGGGCCGGTCGAGCGCACCCACCACGTTCAGCAGGGTCGACTTGCCGGAGCCCGAGGGCCCGACGACTCCGAGCAGCTCGCCCGTTGCCACCATGAGGTTGACGCCGTCGAGCGCGCGCACGGGCGGGGTGCCGGGATACTCCTTGACCACCTTGTGCAGGTGCAGGACCGCGTCCGGGACGGCCCGGACGCGGTCGGGCGACACCGCGGTCACCGTCATGCCGGCATCACCACCTCGTCGCCCTCGGCGAGATCGCCGGTCACCTCGACGTAGCCGTCGGCGAAGGCGCCGAGCTCGACTGCGATGAGCTCACGCTTGCTGCCGCGATCGACCTCGACCGCGTACCCGCCCTCGGAGAGCGCGAGGAGCGCACGCACGGGAACTGCGAGCACGCCCTGGACGCTCGACTTCGTGAAGTCGACCGTCACCGGCGCTTCGCTCAACGTGCCGCCGGCGTTGGGATCGTCGAGCGTGATCGTCACCGTGATCCTCGCCGGTGACTGCTCGTTGTCCTGGGTTGCGACGGTTCCGACCGTGGCGATCGTTCCCTCGGTCGTCGTGCCGTCGGGGAGCTCGACCTGCGCCTTGTCGCCGACCACGGCGAGCGACTGCCGGCTGGCTTCGAGGCGCACCGTCACGATGCGCGTCGTGCCGGTCGCCTGATACACCGCGCCACCGGCCGGGCTCCCGATCGACGCCGAGTGCTCGCCGACGCGCACGGGGCCCGGTTGGAACACGAAGCTCTCTGGAGTGACGATCCCGGTCTCCTCGAGACCGAGCGACTCCTGCCACGCGTGAACCGCGCTCCGGGTCGCGGAGTCGAAGTGCTCGTCGACCGTCATGCTCGAGCCCGCGAACCCGAGCGCCTGGAGGTTCTCCTCCAGCTGGCGCACGTCCGGACCGTCGTCGACGCCGCTCTCGAGCGTTCGATACAGCGGCACCGATCCGTAGAACAACGGCACCGGCTTCCCGTCGACCTCGACGAGCGACTGCCCCCGCTCGACGACGCTGCCCTCCGCGGGCAGGGCCGTGATCGTCCCTTGCCGCGGGCTCGACTGCGGCGTGGCTTCGCCGTACCCGAGCGTCCCGCTCACCGACTCACGGTCGACGAGATCCTGGCGCTCGACGGTCGCGGTGGTGGTGTCGGCGCTCGAGCTGATCGTGGCGGCGGAGCCCTGGTCGTCCGGGCGGAAGACGAACACCAGGGCTCCCGCCACACCCACGCTCGCGACCGCGGCCGCCGCGATCGCGCGCTTTCTCGTCACGACACTCACTGGGAGTCCTTGCTCGGACCCCCGCCGACGGCGATGCGCTCGCCCTTGCCGGGCGTGGGCATGCCGGTCTCCTCGGCGCACTCCTCCTGCGCCTCCTGGAACTTGGGGTCGTTGGGATCGATCCCTCCGGGGCCGATCTGCTGCGTCACGCGCCCGCCCTCTCCGAACTGCGGGTCGGGCATGTCGATGCCGTGCTCGCGCATGCACTTGGCGAAGTCGAGCGCCCGCTGCTTCATGCGCTCCTCTTCCTCGGGATCGAGCTGACCTCTGCGCTCGTCGATGACTCCTTCGAGGTGCTTCCGGCACGCCTTGTCGGCCTCTTCGAACTTCTCCGGGTCCCGTCCCTCGCTCCCGGCCGCGGCCTCGCCTTGGATGATCACGCCCCCGCCACCGTCAGGGCCCGACTCGAACTGCGGGTCGGGCATGTCGATGCCGCGCTCGCGCATGCACTGGGCGTACTTGCGGAACGCGTCCTGCCGCTCCGCATCCGTCAGCTCTCCCCCGTCGTCCGACCCGGAGCCGCCGCCGTTCGAACCGGACGCGGAGTCGCCGCCGAGCGAGGCGACTCCGTCACCGCCGCCGCCCCCGCCGCACGCGCCCAGCAGCACGATCAGCGCCAGACTCGCGGTGAATCCGCCCCATCGCCTTCGTGTTCGTCTCGTTGCATCCATCGATTTCCTCCGACTTCGGCTCCGGTCGCGTGCGGAGTGTGCGGAATCGGCGCTGATCGCGGGCTGAGACCCGCTGAGAGGCCTCTCAGGAAGCGCGGCTCGGTACGGAGAAGTCGCAGGCACAATGCAGGCATGCGGGTGCTGGTGGTCGAGGACGAGGAGCGGCTGGCCGAGGCCGTCGCGCGCGGGCTCAAGGCCGAAGGCTTCGACGTGGAGGTCGTGCACGACGGCCTCGACGGACTGTGGCGCGGCCGCGAGGGCACCTACGGCGCGATCGTCCTCGACATCCTGCTGCCGGGCATGAACGGCTACAAGGTGTGCCGCACCCTGCGCGAGGAAGGCGTCTGGACCCCGATCCTGATGCTCACCGCCAAGGACGGCGAGTACGACGAGGCCGAGGCGCTCGACACCGGCGCCGACGACTTCCTGTCGAAGCCGTTCTCGTTCGTGGTCCTCGTGGCCCGGCTCCGAGCGCTGCTGCGGCGGGGCGCCCAGCCGCGTCCTGCGGTGCTGGAGGTCGGCTCGCTCACGCTCGATCCCGCGACCCGCGTGTGCGCGCGCGACGACGCGGAGATCAAGCTCACGCCGCGCGAGTTCTCGCTCCTCGAGCTGCTCATGCGCCGCCCCGGTGTGGTCGTGCCGAAGCCGGAGCTGCTCGACGGCGCCTGGGGCCACGACTTCGCCGGAGACCCCAACATCGTCGAGGTGTACGTGGGATACCTGCGGCGCAAGATCGACCAGC